>JAURLR010000388.1 GCA_030831135.1 Alphaproteobacteria bacterium | reverse complement strand
TCTATGCGCCGCTTGATCTGGGTATCGGCAAATGCCGTTTGTCGGTGGCCGCCCTGCAATCGGATGACGCGGTCGACAATCCCGCGCGCTGGAGCCATGTCCGCGTTGCCACCAAATATCCGAACCTGACCCAGAAGCATTTTGCCCGTCGCGGCGTTCAGGCCGAATGCATCAAGCTCAATGGTGCGATGGAACTTGCGCCGACCCTGGGGCTGTGTCGCCAGATCGTCGATCTGGTCTCGACCGGGGGGACGCTCAAGGCGAACGGGCTTGTGGAGATCGAGAAGATCATGGAGATCAGCTCGCGTCTGGTGGTGAACCGCGCGGCGCTGAAGACCCGTGCGGGCACGCTGACGGGCTGGATCGACCGTATTCGCGATGCACTCGAGGGCGGGCGCGATGCCGCTTAGGCTGGACGCCGGTCAGGACGGTTTCGCACAGGCATTCGAGGACTTACTGGACGCGCGCCGGGAGGCCGGTGTGGATGTCCGCGATGATGTCGCGGCCATTGTGGCGCAGGTCAAGTCCGAGGGTGACGCGGCGCTGATCGCCCTGACGGCGAAATTCGACCGGCTTGAACTGACGGCGGACCAACTGCGTGTCAGCCCGGAAGAAATAGCCGCCGCACGCGCGCTGTGCGATCCGGACGCCGTTGCCGCGCTGGAGATGGCGCGGGCACGGATCATCGCCTATCACGAACGCCAGAAGCCCGAAGATTTCGACTATGTGGATGACACCGGAATCCGGCTGGGCAGCACATGGCGCGCCGTCTCGGCGGCCGGCCTTTACGTGCCCGGCGGTACGGCGGCCTATCCGTCTTCGGTTCTGATGAATGCCGTCCCGGCCCGCGTTGCCGGGGTCGAACGATTGGTGATGGTGGTACCGTCCCCCGATGGTGTGCTCAATCCGCTGGTGCTGGCGGCCGCCGATATTGCCGGGGTGGACGAAGTCTATCGTGTCGGCGGGGCCCAGGCGGTTGCCGCACTGGCCTATGGCACAGATACGATTGCGCCGGTCGACAAGATCGTCGGCCCGGGCAATGCCTATGTGGCGGAAGCCAAGCGGCAGGTCTTCGGCGTCGTCGGCATCGACATGATCGCGGGTCCTTCGGAGATCCTCGTGGTCTCGGAAGCCGGGGCCAATCCGGAATGGATCGCAGCCGACCTGTTGAGCCAGGCCGAGCATGACCGCGTCGCCCAGTCGATCCTGATGACCGACGATGACGGATTTGCAGATGCCGTCAGCGCGGCGGTCACACGGCAACTTGAGACACTTCCGCGCCGTGAGATCGCAACCGAGAGCTGGGAACGTTTCGGAGCCATCCTGATAGTGGCAAACATGGAATCAGCCCTGCCTTTGATCGACCGGATTGCACCCGAACATCTCGAACTCGTGACGCCGGGTGCCGAAGCACTGGCCGTGCGGATCCGTAATGCCGGGGCGATGTTCCTGGGGGCGTATGCGCCCGAAGTGCTCGGTGACTATCTGGCAGGGCCCAACCACGTCCTGCCAACGGCGCGCACGGCGCGGTTTTCGTCCGGTCTGGGGGTTCTCGACTTCATGAAACGGAGTTCGATGTTTTCGGCCAGCGCGCAGAGCTTTGCAAAACTCGCGGGTCCGGCGATGACGCTAGCCCGCGCCGAAGGCCTCGAAGCGCATGCCCGTGCGGTCGAGCTGCGCGTCGCCGAGGCGGATGATGAGCGGCGATAACGACCGCATCGCGCATGTGGAAATCGACAACCCCGGGGTGGTCCGCTATCACCCCGATGTCGAACGGGAAATCCAGGTTGCCATCTACGACCTGACCGATGCCAATTCCTTCGCTCCCGATCCCGCGCATTTCACCAGCGCGAAAGCCGGTCCCTATGCGCTGATCCTGCGGGTTCAGGGGCGCCAGCTCGTCTTTGATATCTCGTCCGCGTCGGGCGAATCCATCGGCACATTGCCCTTGCCGCTGACGCCGTTCCGGAAAACGATCAAGGATTATTTCACGATCTGCGAGAGCTATTACGAGGCGATCCGGTCGTCTTCGCCCGCCCAGATCGAAGCCATCGATATGGGCCGCCGGGGCCTGCACAATGAAGGCTCGGACCGGCTGCGTGAGCTTCTCTCGGGGCGGATCGAGATCGACCACGCTACCGCGCGCCGTTTGTTCACCCTGATCTGCGCCTTGCATATCCGGGCCTGACATGGGGAGCTTGCCGGGAAGTGTTCTGTTTGCCTGCGATCGCAATACGATCCGCTCGCCCATGGCCGAGGCGATCATGAAGCATCTGGTCGGCCACCGGGTCTATGTGGACAGCGCGGGGGTCCAGCTCAACGGCGCGGAGCCGGACGGCTTTGCCATTGCCGCGATGCAGGAGATCGGCCTGGATATCTCGCGCCATCTGCCCAAGACATTCGAGGATCTGGCGGACATGTCGGTGGACCTGATCGTGACCTTCACACCCCAGGCCCAGCATCGCGCGGTGGAGCTGACACGAACCCAGGCCTGCGAGGTCGAGTACTGGCCGACCCCCCATCCTGCGGACATGGCAGGATCGCGCGAGGTGCAGCTTCAGGCCTATCGGGACGTGCGCGATACGCTGTTCGAGCGCATCCGGACACGCTTTCCCGCGCCCGAGCGGCATGCCTGAATTGTGTAAATCACCGACATCTTGGGAAAACGCTTGAGTTTCACCGGGTTTTCGGGTTGCTTGCGGCATCCCGTTCTTATGCGGGTCCCAATTCAACAACGCGACGAAGTGAATGGCCAAAGAAGACCTGCTTGAATTTTCCGGTACCGTGACGGAAATCCTTCCGAACGCGATGTTCCGTGTGGAACTCGACAACGGCCACGAAGTCCTTGCGCACACCGCCGGAAAGATGCGCAAGCATCGCATCCGCGTGCTGGCGGGCGACAAAGTGAATGTCGAGATGACCCCTTATGATTTGAGCAAGGGGCGCATCACATTCCGCTTCAAGTAGCGGCGTGGTCGGCGACGACCTTTTGCAGTCCCATTGCCCGCCGTGTCATCGCGCGCCATGCGATCCCCGGATGGGTGTAATCAATCGAACTTCCAATCATGGGGGCCGTCCTTGAGCGCGCGCCTTGTTCTGGCTTCGGCCTCGCCGCGTCGGCTTGATCTGCTGACGCAGATCGGGCTGCGCCCCGATGCCGTCGTTCCGGCAGACATTGAAGAAATTCCCCGGACCGACGAGCTGCCCGCGCAGACCGCACAGCGTCTGGCCATGGAAAAGGCACGTGCGGTGGCGACACAGCATCGCGATGCTTATGTGCTGGCGGCCGATACGGTCGTGGCTGTTGGCCGCCGACCACTCGGCAAGCCGGATTCGGTCGATGCGGCGCGACGTTTCCTCAAGCTGCTTTCGGGCCGGCGTCATCGGGTGCTGGGCGGCATATCTGTCGTGGCGCCTGATGGCCGGGTCTCGGATCGCCTGTCCACGACAATCGTACGATTCAAACGCCTGACGGAGGCCGAAATTACCAGCTATCTGGATATAGGGGAATGGGAGGGCAAGGCTGGCGGCTACGCCATTCAGGGCCATGCATCCGCCTTCATTCCCGCGATCAGCGGTTCCTACACCAATGTCGTGGGGCTTGATCTCGCCATGGCGGGCGCGATGCTCACCGGGCTGGGCTATCGCGGCGCAACATCGGGTGGGGCATCATGAAGGGCGCCGCGATCCTGATCGAAGCCAGCCCCGGCGAAGTCCGTGGGGCGCTGATCCGCAACGGTGCGGTCTGGGACGTGGTGCATCACCGTGTTTCCCAGCCCAGCCTCATGGGTGCGTCCTATCGCGGGCGTGTCCGGCGTGTGGATCCGGGCATCAATGGTGCCTTTGTGGATATCGGAACGGGTCAGGATGCGTTCCTGCGCGCCCGCGATGCTTCCATCCCCGGGGAACAGAAAGCACGCCGCGCCCGGATTGCAGAAATGATCCATGAAGGCGCACAGATCGATGTGCAGGTCGTGGCCGACGGGTTTGCGGGCAAAGGCCCCCGCGTGGTCCGTATCGCGGCTGCCGAGCGTGGTTCGGGCGGACCCGTCCCCGCTGTTCTGGTGGCACCGGCCGATCCGGTCTCGCATATTCTCGAACGCTTCTCCAATGACCGGATTTCGGTCGTCGTGTGCAGCGATGCCTCCACCCAGAACCAGGCCCGCACATGGTGTGCGGCCCACTGGCCCGAACTGACCGACCGTATCGAGCGGGACAAGCTGGGTCTGTTCGAGGAACAGGGTGTGGAAGACGCCATCGAGGCCGCACTCGCCCGCAAGGTGGTGCTGCCCGGTGGTGCCGAACTGGTCTTCGACCAGGCCGAGGCCCTGTGCGTCATCGACATCAATTCTGCCGGTGAGGTGGGCAAGGCCGATCGCACGCCGCGCGACGTCAACGCCAAGGCCATGCCCGAAATCGCCCGCCAGCTCCGCCTGCGCAATATTGCCGGCGCCATCGTGATCGATGCCCTGAAGATGGGCTCGGGGGATGATCGCAACCGGGTGCTGGTGCGCCTGCGCGAAACCCTCAAGGGGGATCCCGGCGCGTGTCACGTGCTGGGGATGACCAATCTGGGCCTGATAGAGGTGACACGCACCCGGATCGGGCCGACTTTGGCCGAACGCATGCATGCGCCCATGCGCGATCCCCAGCCGTCGGTGGAGGCCGTTGCCGTATCTGCCTTGCGGGCGGTGATCCGCACGGCAGCCGCCACACCGGCGGGGGGCTACCGCCTTGCCGTGGCGCCGGCGCTGGCGGATTTTCTCGAAGGCCCGTTGCGCCCGGCGCTCGACGACGCCGCACGCCATGTCGGGCAGCTCGTCATCCAGCGTGAACCTGACCGGGCGCTGGCGCGATTCGAGGTCATGCTAGGATCGGGGCAATGATGCCACCGACGATGCCCGCGCCATGACCAAAGCCTGTCCGATCTGTGCCAAACCCGCCCACGAGACGCACCGCCCGTTCTGTTCACAACGCTGCGCGAATGTCGATCTGTCCCGCTGGCTGGGCGGCAATTACCGCATTCCCACCGACGAAGCGCCGACCGTCTATGAGGGCGGGTTGAGCGATGGTGAGGACGATCAGGTTTAATTCGGGCGGGGGCGCTGGACAGGGCGCGCGAATTTACGTATATCCGCGCCTTCCAACTGGACATGTGCCCGGGTAGCTCAGTTGGTAGAGCACGCGACTGAAAATCGCGGTGTCGGTGGTTCGAATCCGCCCCCGGGCACCACTATTTGCAATGACTTGGCAGCGGTCACCAGCGGGTGGCCGTTTTCGTTTTGGTGGTTCGTGTGTCATGCGCCGGGAAGTCGGCGTTCCCAATGGCCGGAAATCATCCCGAATAGAGTTCGGACTGTATTCGGTGCCACACTTCGCGCATGGCAGGTCAACCGGTTTCCCGATGACGCCCAGAAGCGCACCACGTCATTCGTGCCAATGAATGCAGGTGAACTGTAATCCGAGGTCAAAATTCTCTCGTAAGACTGATCGTGATGAGCATTGCATCTGGACCATATTCAGTTCGCCTTTCAGCCGAAAACACGGTGGTCATCGCGAATGACAACACAACAATTGGGTATGCCACGTTCGATATTGCGCAGGGTGAGTTGACATATATCTTCGTTCACCCGGCATTCAGGCTTAAAGGCTTTGGAAAGATGCTGGTGCGAGCGGCAAGACAGGCGGTGGGCCGCACGCTGGAACCCTCCGAACCTGTCTCGCCGCTTGGCAGGAAGTTCTTCGAGCGTATCGGCGACACTTTACATGGGAGCGGTTAGGAGAGATTTCATGGACCGGGAAGAACTGAAAGAACACTTCACCTTGCAGATGAAACTGCGCGAGCTTTGCGACACCGCAGGCATCGAAAGGCCGCTGTCAAAGCGCGAACTCCAGATCGGCCTGCTGGCACTTCAGGCGGAGCCGCCGGGGAAAGAAGATTTGCATCCGGTAACGGACCTGAGCCTCGCTCTGTAGACTTTTGTCCAAATCCATCTAACAACATCGGTTCCGTCAGAGGCTATGGTGTGCGCCCCGGTTGGGATGATCTTCCCGACTGACTGGTCCGTTCCCACGCCGCCATAATACTTGCGCGAACGGTTGTACGTCCGTTTCGCCATCTGAACCCGACGGATTGCGTCAATCCGTGGTTGGACCAGAGCGACACGCATATCGACCTCTTGCTTCGTCGCTATTGTTTGTCCTCCGCAAACTCGAATAGAAGGTGGACCAATTCAAAGGGCGATAATCACCGATTACGAGTTTGACGTGGGCGATGTCGGTAGATCGAATCCGCCCCCGGGCACCACTTTTCCTTGTCAGACATCACGCCGCTTACTGTGGGGATAGTGCCCGCAGCATGGGGGCGCTTTATGTCGGTTTTGGCCGACCTTGAGGTAGACCTCCCGGGATTACGAGCGGTCTGAGGTCAAGAAGGCGTTCCGGACGCATGAGATCGTTCCTACTGCTTAAAGCAGTTGTCCCTGTGCCACATGAGAAACTCTGTCCTGGGGCGTTCAGACAGACGCTCGGGTGCGATCAGCTTCCCGCTCCCGTTGATCATCGACTGAATCGCGGTTGGGTCATTGGTTTGGCGTGACACCAGAATTGTCAGGTCATCACCCAGTCCCACCAGACCACGGTCGAACATCCAATGGGCCGTCCCAGACAGGGCGATGCCGTTGCTGACGATATCGGGCCCATCATGTTCGACCGGTCGGACATGGGCGGCCTCGACCTCGGCGCGGCCACCGCCGTTGATCAGCCGCAGGCCGGTAATGGCACACCTCTCCCCATAGGCCCGGAGCACTGTCTTGCGGAAGTTTCGATCCCGAATGGCCCGGTTTGTAAGCTGGGTGACCCGATCCCGGGCTGTCAGGTGTTGGTAGGGTTGTTCCGGCTCGGCGAGGTTCTCTGGTGTCGTGATTGTGTCGATGCGGGGCAGGATGTCCTCATCCCGCCCGAGGCCGCGCTCCACGATCCGGGCGAAGTCTGCCGGTGACAAAGGGCGAACCGCAGCTTGGGCCCGGCCCGAGATATTGCCCTGATCATTGAGGAGGCCCTGTTCGACCACAGCGCCTTGATCCCGGAACGAAACTTCATCACCAAAATCGAGGTAGGTCCCTGGTTCGATCACGGCCAGATACATGTCTTGGCGGCGGGGGTCCGGGATGATCTCTTGGACCCTGGCGACGGCAAAGTAGCCCTTCGTGTTCTTCACCTTGGTTGGTTCGAGATAGACGATCCAGTCCCCCTCACATTGCTGGACACGTGAAAGGTATTGCTTCGGAAACTGATATCGTTATGACGGAACGTCGTCATAGATCGAGTCAGTCCGGTGGAGGAAAACGCCGAACGTCATGGGTGAAAATATGGCTGTATTTCGAAAACATGCCAAGGACGCACTGAAGTGCAGACCGTTGTTTCGTGATCTGGGGCATTCGCGAACCTCTTCCCCTTTCCCGACAAGACACCGCATACTCCCGGCACAGTTCCACAGCATGGGGGTGCGTCATGTCCGTTTCCGCAGAGCGTCAGGCGTTTGACAGCGAAATCTTCGAATACTGGATTCCCCGGCTGGTTGCCGACGGGATGGACATCAACGACGTCAACATTGTGCGTCCGAAGGTCTCGAGCTGGGAAGACTGGCCCGTTGCCTGGGAGGCCGTGGGCGAGAGTTACCTGGCGCTGGCGGGCGAACGGCTTGCTGCTGCCAGCACGGTGACGGCGGGGGAGGCCTTTGTGCGCGCGAGCCTGTGTTTTCATGTGGGGCAGGTTGTCGCGAATTCATGGCCCGAGGTGAAACGCGATCTCCAGCGGCGCAAGGAAACCGCCTTCCGCGAGGCTGCGCCACATCTGGTTCCGCCGGCCGAGCGGCTGGTGATCGACCATGACGGGGTGGGGCTGCCGGGCTATCTGCGCCTGCCGCTCACGGGTTCCGGCCCGCATGCCTGCGTCGTCCTCGTGCCGGGGCTGGACTCCACCAAGGAAGACTTCATCACGCTGTCGGAGATGTGCGCCCGGCGCGGTCTCGCCAGCTTTGCCTTTGACGGGCCGGGGCAGGGCGAGGTGCATGCTCATGCGCCTCTCAAGGAAGGCTACGAAGCTTCCGTGCTTGCCGTGTTCGAGGCGATCGCGGCCCGGCCCGAGATCGACGCCGGTCGGATCGGTCTGCTGGGGCGCAGTCTTGGCGGTTATTACATACCACGCGCTGCGGCTTTGAATCAGCAGGTGAAGGCGCTCGCAGTCTTCGGCGGGGCGTTTGATCTTGGGGACTGGGAGTCCATGCCCAAGACAATCCTCGACGGGTTTCTCTGGGCGACAGGCGAGCCGACCGATGCGGCCGCCCGGGCGGCGATGGGGCCCGCGACGCTGGCCGATTGTATCGGGGATATCTCCTGTCCGCCGCCGGGCGGGCACGGCAAGCGGGACGCGATCTTTCACTACAGCCAGGCCGAGCGGATCGCCGCGGCGCTGGGTGACCGGGCCGAACTGGTCATCGAGGAGAATGGTGTCCACTGCTGCCACAACTATGGATTCCAGTATCGCTCCCTGATGATCGACTGGATGGCCCGGACATTGTGACGTCGCGAAACGCCCGGAATTCGCGGGGGAAGTTTTCAGGCTTTACACGCCCAGCGCGTGATCTTGCAAAGGCGTTTACACCTAAACAATTGAAAAACATGAATTAATTTGAGGTTTGGGATGTGTCCCCGCTAGGGTTTGTCTGTCGCCAAGGACTACAGCGCGGCAGAGAAACTCAAGCAGGCGAGAGGTGCCAGACCCATGAACCAGATTTCCAGATCCGCACGGCCCGACCTTCGCTCCACCGAGACCATGTGGAGCGCTCCGGCCTCACCGTCACTGCAATACGACAAGGACGGCAACCCCGCCACGGTCGTGCTCGAGTTTCGCCGCGCCGTAAACCCGGTCCGCGCCACGCCGACCACCGCGCGCGCGACCGAATCGGTGATGGATATTCCCCGTTCGTCCTGCGCCGATTATGACGATGGGAACCCGGGGACGATCGACGTCTGACCGCCCGTCACGTGAACATTCGGAAGGGCCCGTTTCGGTGGAGATGGGCCTTTCTCTGTTTGGGGTCAGGCTGCTTCCCGGGTTTTCGGGATGCCGCCGGTTTCTACATAGTGGTAACGGTCCTGCAAAATGGGGGCGAGCAGGCGGCGGCGATGGTCGGTCATGCCGATCCACATCAGCAGCAGGTGGCGCTTGCGCTCGGGCTCATCGAAATCCTCATAGGCCTGCCGCGCATGCAGGATCGAGTGATTGTTGATGAACTGCATGTCGCCTTCCTGGAAATGCATCTGCAGCCGTAATTCCTCGCGGTTGGATATCTCCTGAAACACATCCAGCGCCTCGCGCTGTGCGTCACTCAGCGTGAGTTCGTCACCGTAGCGCGACACCGATTCCATGAAGGAGCGGTTCGTCACCCGGGCGGCGAGCCGGCCATCACGCGCGGTGAGCATCGGGACATCGTACCAGGGCTGTTCGCCCTCGGGGTGATCGCCACGCCAGTCCACATGGAAGGGCTGGTAGAGCACGTCGAGCAGGTCCGGGCGTTCCTCGAACATCACGTTGTGAACGGCCGGCGCACTGACGAGATAGCTGGCGCCGCCGGACTTCGATTTGCGCAGACAGAACAGGCCCAGCAGGTCGACCGGCAGCTGGTCGCAATGGAAGTCGAGCCGGTTCTTTGTCTGATAGCCGCGGGCATTGGGGTCGGCGAGGGTCTTGCCCTCATCGGTCACATGGCCGAGCAGATGGCCGCGCGAGTTCTGGGATACCGGCCGCCCCATATGGACGCCAAGGCCCCAGTAGATCAGCGCGCAGTCCTCGTTGGTGTATCGCGCGCGCGGAATGCCCCGGATCAGGATCACCCCCAGGCCATCGGTTACGCGCGAGATCAGTTCATCTAGCTTGGCCCGGAACACGGGAATTGGAAATGCATCGGCGCCAAACGGAATGTCGTGTCCTGCTGCTTTCACCGAATCGAGTGCGGAATCGATCTCCGCGATCTCGGTATCGGTGAGTTCATAGAGCCAGCGATCATCGTTCTGGATCTCGGGTCCCACCCATGTGTCGGGTGTGGTGATATTTTCACGAATGATTTCGACCATGGCATTTCTCAAGTGTTTGGTTTCCGTGCAGCGCAGATTATCGAGAGCGACCATGCGACCGCAATGGGGCTCTGACCGGTTTCAGTATATGGAAAACTGGTGCCCGAAGTTGTCAGGACAAATTCACTTGATCTCGGCGAGCCTGCCTGCCATCGTTTTGCCAGAACAGATTGCGGATTCGCGATCATCTTTGCTGATCCGGCAACCGTGTCATTTTTTGGGCTCATCAGAGCCTGTATCCAACGGGAGGTTACCCCAATGAAGTTTATGAGCACCCTTGTTGCTGCCGCCAGTGTCGTCGTTCTTGCGACGTCCGCACAGGCAGCTGAACAGTATCGTCTTGGTGGCGGCCCCGCCGGCGGCGGCTGGCATCCGGCCGTCAGCGCTGGCGCAGCACTGCTGAATTCCGAACTCGGCGACAAGTACAATTTCAACTATTCGCCCTCGAACGGTTCGGTCGATAACGTCCGTCGCGTCTCGCTCGGTGACTTCGACACGGCCTGGGGCCATGTCGGTCAGATCTTCCAGTCCTGGAACGGTGTTGGCATTTTCGAGAAAGACGGCGCGACCAAGGATTTCCGCCTGATCGCCAACGTGCGTCAGCAGACCCAGATCATTGCCGTTCTCGCCGACAGCCCGATCAAGACCTATGCGGACATGAAGGGCAAGATCGTGAACCTGCTGAACAAGGGTTCGGGTAGTGAAGTCAACTGCCGCAACATCATGGCTGGTGCCGGCATCCTTGACGAGATCGAAGTCCGCAACCTTGGTTTCAGTGACTCTGCCCGTGCGCTCGGCGATCGTCAGATCGACGTGTTCTGCTCGGCTGGTACACCGTTCACCATTCCGGCGCTGACCCAGCTCTCAATCACCAAGCCGGTACGCTATATCAGCCTCACCGACGAAGAGCAGGCCAGCTGGCGGGCCTGGTTGTCCGCCTCCCTCCTGCTGCAGGACCGGCTGAACAGCGAGATCCAGGCCCAGCACGGACTGTCCATCGCCGACTACGAGATCC
>JAURLR010000387.1 GCA_030831135.1 Alphaproteobacteria bacterium | reverse complement strand
CTTCTACCGCCCGCTTCTGCATGTGATCGACTGCAAGACCCGGGCCCTGTCCGGTACCCACAAACTCGCCGGCGTACCCGGTTGGCCGTTCGTCTCACCCGATGGCGCGCATCTCGTCGTCACGACCTACAACGAGGCCGAGGATGAAGGTTTCCTCGAACTCCTCGACCCGGCAGACCCCGATCAACGCCGCTCCATTCCGCTCCCTGGCGAGCCGTTTCACGTGCTCTTCACCGATGACAGCAGCCATCTCTATGTGGTGCAGGCCGACGGTGTGCTGCCAAAAATCAACCTCGCCAGCGGGGAGATTGTTGAAGGCAGCTTCCATGCTGGCGGGACGATGCCCGAGGCCATGATCTACTGGGACAGGCCGGAGCACTAGACGTCGGTGATTGCGTCTCCGGGCGCGCGCGGGCCAAGCACGCTCAGTTCCCAGGAAAGCGCCGAGCGGAACACACGCCAGCATATCCAGGCCGAAGGTACGCCGAGCAGGACACCCATTGCGTAGATCGGCAGGTGCCCCAGCCCCAGGATTCCGTCGGCGGCATAGGCCAGCAATCCATCGACGGCCACGATTTCCGCAGCGACCAGTACCGCCATCATGGCAGCACTGAAATACGCACCGGCGCGTACCAAACGGGCTGACGGGGCCGGCGAATTCTGAAGGGTCATGAAAGTATTCCTCAAGGCCCGGGATGAGCTTCGGGAGATAATGTAATACGCGCGCAAGCCGGACCGACACGCAGAAAATGCATGTCTCCCGCCAAACGGCATGCGCGCAATACAATTCCCGACAGCGCAAATGCGGCCGCCCAAAAGTCAGGTGACGGTCAGCGCACCATCAACCACCAGGAGATGACCGTTGATGTATTCGGATTTGTTGCCCGCGAGAAACGCCACGGCCTCGGCGGTGTCTTCGGGTTCCGCGAAGCGACCCATCGGGATGCGGCTGAGATTCCATTCGCGCACTTCGGGATTGGCCGCGAAGTTGGCAGCGCGGATCTTGGTCTCGGTCGCGCCCGGACCGACCGCGTTCACCCGGATATTGTACTTGGCCCAGTCGGCCGCCAGATGGCGCGTGATACCGGCCACAGCCGCTTTCGAAATACCGTAAACCGAAACCCCGGGCACGCCGATCACCGCGAAGGTCGAGGCAAGATTGACGATATTGCCCGGACGCCCGGTGTCCACCAGATGCCGCGCAAAGCGCTGACACATGAAGTAGCAGCCGCGCACATGGATGTTCTGCACATTGTCGAACTCGTCCGGCTCGACATCGAGCGCGGGCTTGGACAGAGGCACACCGGCATTGTTGATCAGCACATCGATCTTGCCCATGCCGTCGATGGTGGCAGCAATCGCGGCATCGATGCTGTCGATCGAACGCACATCGAGTTCCGTGGCAAAGGCCTTGCGGCCATGCTTTTCGACCAGCCCGATCGTATCCTGCAGGTCATCGACCTTCAGATCGGTCACCGCCACGTCGAACCCGTCACGTGCCAGATAATCCGCCGTCATTGCGCCCAGCCCATAAGACGCACCGGTCACCAGCGCCACTTTTCCTGCATTGGTTGTCATCTTTCAACTACTCCCCTGTCTGTGTCTCGCCCGCGATATGGCGGTAGATTTCCGTAAAGTCACTCTCCGGCATGTCTTCCAGCACCGCATTCCAGCGGCCCGAGACGACCGAACCGATCTCGTCAGGCGTTCCTGCCACACGTACCTGTTCCAGGTACAGGGCCACATCCTTGGTCATCAGCGCGGTCGCAAACCCGGCGTCGTAGGTCCCGGTCACCACGCGATTGGGAAACTTGTCCGCCGATGCGGTGTTGCGCCCGCTCGACACGTTCACGCAGTCCAGAATGGTCGAAATATCGACACCGTATTTCTGGCCGAACAGAACCGCTTCGGAGGTCGCGGCCATGGCTGTCGCGGAAAGGAAATTGTTGAGCAGCTTGACGGCCTGCGCCTGTCCGGGTGCTTCACCCACATGGAAAATATTGCCACCCACCGCGTCAAACGCGGTCGCGAGATCATTCATGTCGGATTCCGGTCCGGATGCGATCACCGTCAGACTGCCAGCAATGGCCCCGGCGCGACCGCCGCTCACCGGGGCATCGACAAAGGTGATCCCGGCAGCATTGAGCTTTGCCCCCATAGCGCCAGCAGCTTCGGGGCCCGTGGTTGAAAAATCGACAACGCGGGACACACGGCGATCCGCCGTGGCGAGAACTGCGTCACAGACCAGACCGGAAATCTTGCCGTCCGGCAGGCTCAGAAAAACCGTGTCCGTGGTGGCTGCGAGATCAGCAATGCTGTCCGCCGCAACCGCCCCCTCCGGTGCCCGTTCCGCCGTTCCTGCCGCATCGAACACGCGCATGGACAGTCCCGCCGCGACCAGGTTTGCACACATCGGAGCGCCCATATTGCCAAGCCCGATGAAGCCGAAGGTATTTGCTGCCATAGTGTTCGTCCCCGTCTGCTGCTGATCGCATGCCAGCCTGCGGGGAAGTATAGCCGAGAGTAAGACATGGGAGGAAACCACATGACGCCGCCACGTATCTGGGAACTTTACGCCATCAAATACGGGACGCTCGTTGAACGGATGCGGCGCGAGAGCTTTGTGAAGCTCGACCCCCATGACGACGGCCCGATGCCCATCGACTACTATGTCTGGGTCGCCGTTTCGCCCGAGCAGACCATCGTGATCGACACCGGCTTCGACGATGAAGAAGCTGCAAAACGTGGTCGCAGTCTGATCCGCAGCGTCACCGAAGGTCTAGCAACAATCGGGGTGGATGCGGCGCGCGTTTCGGATGTGATCGTGACCCATCTCCACTACGATCATATCGGCGGCCACGCCCAGTTTCCGGCCGCGAAGTTCCACCTGCAGGAAAAGGAAATGCAGTTCGCCACCGGGCCGCATATGTGCAGCCATGTCGTGAACGCTTCGTTCACCCCCGATCACGTGGCCGACATGGTGCGCAATGTGTTTGCCGGGCGGGTCTCCTTCAGCGACGGCACGGCCGAAATCGCACCAGGGATCACGACGCATCTCGTGGGCGGTCATTCCATGGGGTTGCAGTTTGTCCGGGTTCTCACGAAACGGGGCTGGGTGGTGGTGGCGTCAGACGCGACCCATTTCTACGAGAACATGGACCGGCGCATGCCCTTTCCCGTCATCTACAATCTGGCCGACATGGTGCGCGGCTTCGATGCCCTGCAGGCCCAGGCCGAGACCCGCCAGCACATCGTGCCCGGCCACGACCCGCTGGTTCTCGACCGCTATCCGGCCCCCGACGATCGCCTCAAAGGCATTGTGGCGCGGCTCGATGTGGCGCCAACGGGTTAAGCCCTCCAACAACTGCCTGCATTGGTGGTGTGGCGTTTGGTGGTGTCCGATCTCAGCCGTCATTGCGAACCCGCAGGGTGAAGCAATCCAGAGCCGTCGTGCTCTTCCCTGGATTGCTTCGGCACCGCGCGCCTCGCAATGACGGGTACCGGCGCTCTGAACAGACCCCTCAGTCCGCCGCCTGGCCCGCCGCCATTTTCGCCGCCCATTCCGCGCGCGGCAGAAAACCTTCCGTCGCCCGGCACATGCTTTCCGTGAGCGCCACAATCTCGTCATTCGACAATTCGAAATCGAGATATTCCCCGAAGGGCTGGGGCACGTGGAACGGGGAATCGAGATAGACCTCGATATTGTTGCCTTCGGGGTCATCAAAATAGACCGACCAGGCATTGCCGTGGTTGCGTGGCAGCAGGTTCTCGACGTTTTCGGCCACGACCCGGCGATACATCACTCGCAACTCATCGAGAGATTTCACCAGAAACGAGAGCTGGTTGATCGTGCTGGGAACATCATCGGGCCGGCCCTCGGCGAGGATCACCTGATGATGGATCGTCGGATCATTCGACATGAAGGTGATGTTGCCGTTGTAGCGTGCCACGAAACCGCGATCGCTGACATGGAACCCCATGACCCGGGTGTAGAAAGCTTCCATCACCTGCATATCCCGGACCCAGAGCCCGGCATGGGTCAGATTCGGTCGGACGACATCATCCATGTTTTTCTCCCCTAATCTCCCGACGAAACAACGCCGCTGTCGTGCAAGGACGTGATCGATTCCTCGTCATATCCCAGATTGGCCAGCACCTCGCGGGTATGCTCTCCCACTTCGGGCGGTGCCACTGCAAAGGAACTCGGCGTCCGGCTGAGCGAAACCGGCTGACGGACAAACTGCATCTCGCCAAGCGCCGGAGAGGTCAGTGGCTGTGCCAGCCCCAGATGCTCGACCTGTTCGTCGGCAAACAGCTCGCCGATATTGTAAATCGGCCCACACGGTACGCCGAGGTCGTTGAACGCCTCGACCCATTCCGCAGTGGATTTCTCCGCAATACACGCAGCGATCGCCGCGTTCAGCCGGTCGCGATTCTTCGACCGTGCCGGCGCATCGGCAAATTCCGGGTCCGCCATCCAGTCCTCATGATCGAGCGCCCGGCAGAAACGCCCCCAGATTTCCTGTCCGGCAACGGCAATATTCATATGCCCGTCCGCAGTCGCAAAAACGCCGGTCGGAATGCTTGTGGGGTGGTTGTTGCCCGCCTGTTGCGGAACCTCGCGATCCACGAGCCAGCGCGCGGACTGGAAGTCGAGCATGAAGGTCTGGGCTTCCAGCAGCGAGGTGTGCAGCCACTGCCCCTTCCCGGATTTTTCCCGCTCGATCAGCGCCAGCATCACGCCCTGTGCCGCAAACAGTCCCGCTGTCAGGTCGGCAATCGGAATGCCGACCCGCACCGGCCCCTGTCCCGGCAATCCGGTGATCGACATCAGCCCGCCCATACCCTGCGCAACCTGGTCAAAACCCGGACGCTTCGCATAGGGACCGTTCTGACCGAAACCCGAGATACTGGCCAGAATGATCCGGGGGTTGATGGCCGACAGGGCATCATAATCGATGCCCAGCCGGGTCTTGACGTCAGGCCGGTAGTTTTCGACCACCACATCCGCCTGGGCCACCAGCTTGTAGAAGACCTCCCGGCCCGCAGCATCCTTGAGGTTCAGCGCCAAGGAGCGCTTGTTGCGGTGGAGGTTCTGGAAATCCGACCCATGGCGGGATCCACCCAGTGCGGCCCCACCCTCAACGGCTGGCGGCATTTCAACCTTGATGACATTTGCGCCCCAATCCGCGAGCTGGCGCACGCAGGTCGGGCCGGATCGAACCCGCGTCAGATCAAGGACAGTGATGTGATCCAGGACGGCAGCAGCCGGAGTATGCGGCATCGTGAAACCCTCTGTTCAGGTACTAGAGCTTGAGCAATCGCCGGGCGTTGCCATTGAGAATCTTTGCCTTGTCCTCGGCATTGAGGTGCAGGCGTTCAATCCACTCGGTCCCCAGCGCGTTGGGCACAAACGGCCAGTCGACCGAGAACAGGATACGGTCCGCGCCGAGTTCCTGCAGCGAACACAGCATGGCGGGGTCCGAGAAATTGCCGCTGGTCGTGATGTAGAAGTTGCGGCTGAACACCTCGCGAAAGGCCAGCGGCTTGTTGCCGGGGCGCGAGAGCGCGTGATCGATCCGCCACAGCAGAAATGGCAAGCCCTCGCCCAGGTGACCCACCATGATCTTCACATCGGGATACTTGTCGAGCACCCCGCTGAGCACCAGGCGGATGCACTGGGTGGCTGTTTCCACCGTGAACCCCCAACCGGCATTCAGCAGCGCGGGGAAGTCCTTCACATAGGGCTGATAGTATCGCTCGACGACGGTCGGGTCCGGTACGGCGGGATGCATGTACAACGGCACGTCCAGCGCCTGTGCCCGCTCGAAGATCGGCCAGAACTTGGGATCATCGAAAAACACACCATGGGTCAGCCCATGGACCATCGCGCCCTTGAAGCCGAGATCATTGACGCAGCGTTCAAGTTCGTCGGCGCAGGCATCCGGGTCGGGGGTTGGCAGATTGGCAAAGGCCGCAAACCGGTCCGGGCGTTCGTCCACGATTTGCTTCAGGCGGTCATTCGTCGTCCGGGTGACCGCCGCCGCGCTCGACGGATCAAGGCGCTGGGTCGAGGGCGCACCGTGGGAGAGCACCTGAATGTCGATGCCAGCCGAATCCATCTCCGCGATTCTCTCGCCATAGAGGTCCTCCAGCTTGGGCCGCAGCTTGCCAGCACCCCCGATCTTGTCTGCTTCGGCATATTGCGCGACCAGATCCGGATCCCAGTAATGCTCTTCGATTGCGATGACCTGCTCACCAGTTGACGTCGCCATGTTTGCTCCCCTCAAACGTGTTTCGTATTGCCGCGATAGTAGCGACTGGCGTGCCGGATGCGAACGGAAAGCGTCAGCCCGGACACCTTGCGATACACTAATGTCTTCACTTTCTCACGGGAGAATTTTTTCCTATAGTGGAATTCATGAGCGGAACCCCGATATGGCCTGCGCCTGCGCGTCAGTCCAGCCACCGTAAGAAGGGCCGCCAGAACCGGGAGAAACACCATGATCATTGAACGCGATTTACCGATCAAGATGGATGACGGCGTCGTCCTGCGGGCTGATGTCTATCGTCCCGACACCAAGGCCAAAGTTCCCGTCGTTATGGCCGGAGGCCCTTATGGCAAGGGCGTGAAGTATCAGGAGCACTACAAACCGCTCTGGGATTCTCTGCTCGCCATGCATCCCGACATCCTGCCCGGCTCCGAGCATCGCTGGATGACATGGGAAACCGTCGATCCCGAAATCTGGGTCCCGTGGGGATATGCTTGCGTACGGCTCGATTCCCGTGGGGCAGGTCGGTCTCCCGGCTATCTCGACATCTTCTCACCCCGGGAAACTCAGGATTTTGCCAACGCCATTGACTGGGCGGGGCAGCAGAATTGGAGCAACGGGAAGGTCGGCCTCAACGGGGTGTCCTACTACGCCATCAACCAGTGGCAGGTCGCCGCCTTGCAACCCAAACATCTCACCGCGATGATCCCGTGGGAGGGGGCTGCAGACCAGTATCGTGACTGGGCGCGCCATGGCGGCATTCTGTCCAACAAGTTCATGGAAATCTGGTACCCGCGCCAGGTCGAGGCCGTCCAGCACGGTAACCCCAAGGGACCGCATGATCACTGGATGAACGAACGCGCCACGGGCCCGGCGAAACTGACCCCGCGCGAACTCCATGAAAACCGCGCCGATACTCTGGAGAACTTCCGGATCCGGGAAATGGATGATGACTGGTACCAGTCCCGTTCACCGGATTGGAGCCAGGTGAAAGTGCCCTTCCTGAGCGCTGCGAGCTGGGCCGGGTTCGGCTTGCATCCGCGCGGCAATTTCGAGGCATTTACGCAAGCGGCCTCGAAGGAAAAATGGCTCGAAGGCCACCCCGGTCGCCACGAGGAATGGTTCTATCTCGACTACGGGATGGAATTGCAGAAGCGCTTCTTCGACCATTATCTGAAGGGTGAAAAGAACGGCTGGAACAAGGAACCGCGCGTCTGGCTCAACCTGCGCCGTCCCTTCACCGACGAGGTGGAACTGCGCAAGGAAAGCGAATGGCCGCTCAAGGGCACAAAATGGACCAAGTTGTTCCTCGATGCCGGTGGCAAGGGCAAACTCGACTGGAAAGCGCCAAAGGCAAAACGCGCCAAGGAATTCCGCGCCCTGACCCGGGGCATCACATGGCGCACGCCACCACTCGAACGCGAAACGGAAATCACAGGTCCGATGGTGGCGAAGCTTTATGTCTCCTCCTCTACCGAGGACTGCGACCTATTCGTGACCATGCAGGCCTTTTCCGACAAGGGGCGCGAGGTCTATTTCCAGGGCACAGTCGACCCCGAGACACCGCTCGCGCAGGGCTGGCTGCGGGTGTCCCATCGCAAGCTGGACCCGGAGAAATCCGAACCCTGGCGGCCCTATCACACCCATGACGACAAGCAGATGCTGATCCCGGGCGAGATCTACGAAGTCGATGTGGAAATCTGGCCCCAGTGCGTCGTGTTGCCCAAGGGCTTCCAGATCGCGCTGAACATCTCGGGGCAGGACTTTGACAGGCCGGGGCCCGCTGTGGATGCCTATGTCCCCTCACGGGGCTCGGGGGTGTTCCTGCACGATCATCCCACGGACCGTCCCAAGGAGATCTTCGGCGGAAAGACGACGATCCACACGGGACCCAAACATCCCTCGCATCTGCTGCTGCCGATCATTCCGAAGAATCGGAAATCCACGTAGGAGCACAGCATGCCCAAGAGCGATCAGGCGGGGTCCGAATCTTCCGAGATGCGGCTCCCGCCTGATTGATGGTGCCCAAAAGTGATGCTTCACCGAACAGGCACTCACCCTGCCCTGTGAAATCGGCCACCGTCTCAAGGTTGGCGAGGACGGGATCGAAGTCTACAGCATGATCATCATGCACCAGGGGCTAACCCCGGGCTGCGGCGCGTCTGGCCACAAGTCCAACGACGCCGGATAGAGCACACACCCCAGCCATCGCGTAATAGGCGTCGGCATTCAGGACAGCGTAGAGGCTGCCCGCCGACAGCATCATGATTCCCATCATCACGCCGGATATGGATGCATAGGCACCCTGCGCGGAGGCCTTGAGACCATCGGGGGCGCGGGTGGCGATGAAATGCATGGTGGCCAGATAGGTCGCCCCGAAACTTGCGGCGTGCAGCCCTTGGGCGACAATCAATCCCGGCAATGCAGTGGTTTCCGCGAGAATGAGCCAGCGTACAAGCCCCGCGCCAGCACCGATGGCCAGCAGCCCGAACGGACCGCATTTCCGGACCACGGCACCGCTGACCGAAAACAGCGCAATTTCTGCAACCACGCTCCCGGCCCAGAGAAACCCGATCAGGGTTTCCGACAGCCCTGCCGCCCCCCAGTGGATCGCCGAGAAACCATAAAGCACGGCATGGCTGGCCTGCACTGCACTCGCAGCCACCGCAAAGGCGACGAAGGTGCGGTCGCGCAGCAGATCGAGAAACCGACCCGGCGGGACATCCCGCGAAGAAAGATTCTGTTCGCGCAAAAATACCGTCGCCAGCAAGACAAGCAGCAGGATCGCGAAACCGGCCGGCACCAGCACACCGATCTCCTGCTTGCTGAGAACCCAGCCCGCACCCAGCGCACCGATGATGAAGGTCGCCGACCCCCAGAGCCGGATGCGTCCATAATCGAGCTTGTGCCGCAGCACGGCCGCCATGGTCTGCGCCTCACCCAGCGGCACGAGCACATGAAAAATAGGTGCGTAAATCAGCGTGACCAGCGCGATGAGCCAGAAGGAATCCGCAACAAAGAACCCGGCGAAGGCCACAACGCTCACCCCGGCGAACAACACGATCGCCTGCTTGCCCCGGCCCGAACGATCAACCCGGCGCGTGATCAGCGGGTCTGTGGCGACGCGCATCCACGCCCCCAGCGCCAGAATGATCCCGATCTCGGTCGCGCCGAGCCCGCGGCTCTCCAGCCAGACCGGCCAGAACGGCAGCATGATCCCGAACATGAAGAACACCGCGCCATAGAACGCGGCAAAGGGGACAGCAATACGGAACGCGCTCTGGGTCATGGGACGCATCATTACCAAAAGAATCGGCCGCCCGCGATCTGCGGACGGCCGAGACCATCAATTCGAACTGAACGGCAGTGCAGGTTTATTCTGCCGCCTGCTTGGGTGCAGCCTGACCGGGTGCCGGTGCCTTTTCTGCATCCGCTTCACCGGCCGCAAGCCGTGCCGCAATCTCTTCCTGGCTCAGCGGCTCATTCCGGAACCGGCCATGCTTTTCATAGTAACGGTCGATCTGGATATGCTTGGCCACCGTCAGCGGCGCGTTCTTGAAGAAGTCATAAAGCGCGATGAACCCGCCGGTCCACATGGTCCGCATCATGTGCGGCATGGATCGTGTCGCGCGAAGTTCGGCAGTCGGCGCATTCTCGACCTTGTGATAATTCTCACGATCCTGCAGCGCAGCCTGAATCAGGTGCGGGGCGGCCCAATTGCAGCGATAATGGATCGTGCCGTCGGGGCGAATGATGTAGACGACGTTCGGCATCGCGCCATAGGCCCGATGGAACGTGCCGTCGAGATCATCGACCAGCACCCGCCGGAACTCCTTGTAGCGCGGTGCCACCAGCCTGGCGGACTTGATCTTGTCATCCATCGTCTGGTGCGGCCCCATGCGCTCACCCGGATGGGCCTCGCGGACATAGACCATCACGAATTCCACATCGGGAAACTCGGCCACGATGTCCTTATAGGTGACGATGTTCTTGGTATACATCGAGCAGGTCGAAGACCCGGTCTCGATCACCAGCCACTTGCCCGCGAAATCGGAAATCTTGACTTCGTCGCCGGTCGCCAGATCGGTGAAGGTGGCGTCGATATATTTCTCACCCGCTGCCGGGCCGCCCAAGGTATCGAAATTGTAGTCAACAACGCGAAACCGCGAATTGTTGTAAACAGGCTTCTGAGCTTCAGACATGGCAGGCTCCCCTTCATATTGCGAAATATTGAGCGCAATCTGCACTTTTTGAGCGCTTATACCGTCTTATAACAAGTTTTCAGGCCTGTTTGCGAATCACGGATTGTTTCCCGGGGCAACCGCCCGCGACGGAGCGATGCCCGACCGACCCATGCTTCAACCCAGCCGCGCGGCTTACACGTGACGAAAACCGATCTTCAGAGCGACCTGATAATGGGCCACCTTGCCATCTTCGATATGCCCGCGGGTTTCGATGACCTCGAACCAGTTGAGATGTTCCAGAGATCGGGATGCCTTGGCGATGGCGCCCTTGATCGCATCCTCCACGGAAACGGGCGAAGATCCGACGATCTCCGTCACGGCATAGACACTGTCTGACATTGAATAACCCTCTTGTTGCTCTTGTCGTTCACTGAAACAACGCCACAGAAGATATTTGGTTCGCACCCCCGTCTGTACATTTACCCAATCGAAGCCAAGGATTATGATGGGATCTATGAACAAGACAAAACTCACCCGCACAATCCTGTCTGCCCTTGCCGCCCTGGTCATCCTCACGGGTCCGGCGCTTGCGCAGACTCCTGGAGCCCCGGCTGACGGCGTCGGCTCGACCTTCGTCAAGTCGACCCACGGTGCCTGGGAAATCCGATGTCTTCGTTTGCAGGGTGGTGGCGAGCGTTGCCAGATGTTTCAGCAACTCAATCAGGCCGACGGCAACCCCGTTGCCGAAATGAATATTTTTTCGATCACCCCCGGGCAGGCCGCTGCTGCAGGGGCGGTGATCCTGACCCCGCTGGAAACCCTGCTGACATCGCAGCTCGGCCTGACGATTGATGGTGCGCCGGGCAAACGTTATCCCTTCTCGTGGTGCACGGAAGCTGGCTGCGTCGCGCGGATCGGCATCACGCCAGAGGAACTCACCCGCTTTCGCTCGGGTATTCAGGCGCTGGTGACCATCGTTCCCGTTGCGACCCCGAACAAACCGGTGGGTCTGGCGGTTTCTCTTCAGGGCTTCACTGCCGCGTTCAATGCCATGCAGGCGGCCAACGGCGCACAATAAGCGCCGCGCCGGTCAGCCGTTGAGGTGGCGCGAAAAGAACGCGATCGACAGGTCCAGCGCCTTCTCGGCCTCCGGCGCGCTGTAGGTGGTCCCGCCATGTCGCGCAAAGGCGTGATCGGCCCCGGGATATTTGTGGATTTCGACCAACGGGTTGGGTGACAGCCGGCGTTCGATGAAAGAACACACCACCGGTGGCACCCATTTGTCGGCCAGCGCCTGATGCAGCTGGAACGGCTTGGACAGGTTCGGGGCTTCCCCGATCGCATGCTCGATATAGGTGCCGTAATAGGCCACCGCGCAATCGATATCCGAGCCACGACAGCACATCAGATAGCCCATCTTGCCGCCCAGGCAGTAGCCGACCGTGCCAACCTTGCCGTTGCCCCCGGGGATTGTGCGCAGGAAGGCTGCCACATCCTCCATATCCTGCACGCCGAGGTCGTAATCGAAGTCGTAATAGAGGTCGATCGCCTTGTCCCAATGGGCCGGGTCGGCGTCCGAAAGCTCAACACCGGGCTCCAGCCGCCAGAACAGGTCGGGCACCAGCGTGATCCAGCCGGCTTCGGCAAACTCCTGCGCATGGGCCCGCATCGTGTCGTTGACGCCCCAGATTTCCATGATGGCGATGATCGCACCTGCAGGCTCTTTATCGGGATACGCGATATGTGCGCCCATCTTCGAGCCGTCACGCAGCGTGACCTGAATATCCTCGGTGCGTTGCATGTCTGTCTCTCCCTAGCTGGCGTTCAGCGCCGACCAGACCCGCTCCGGCGTCATCGGCAAATCTATCGGCCCCGCGCCGGCGCTTTCCAGCGCATCGAGGATCGCGGCCATGCCCGAGGGCAGTGACCCGGCCACGCCGGATTCCCCCGCGCCCTTCACCCCGAGCGGGTTGGTGGTCGCGGGAACGGAATGATGCCCGATCCGGAAATCGGGAAAATCATCGGCGCGCGGCATCAGGTAATCCATGAAGGAGCCCGTCAACAGCTGGCCGTCCGCATCATAGCGCACCCACTCGCCGAGCACCTGACCGAGACCCTGGGCGATACCGCCATGGATCTGTCCCTCGACCACCATCTCGTTGACGACATTGCCCACGTCATCGACGGCAGTGTAACCGACCACATCGACCTTGCCGGTGTCGGGATCGATCTCGACCTCGCAGACATGGCAGCCATTGGGGAAGGTCATCTGGGGCGAGACGAACTTCTCAACCGCGTCCAGCCCGCCGGCAAGTTCGGCGGGTAAATCCATGTCCTTGATGCGGTCGGCCAGATCAAGAATCCCGATCTCCCGGTCGGTCCCCTTGATCCGGAACCGGCCCGCCTCGAACTCCACATCGGCTGCTGCCGCCTCGAGCACATGCCCGGCAATTGCCTTGCCCTTCTCGATCGCCGTGTCACAGCTCATCGCCATGGCGCTGCCCGCCATCATCATGGACCGGGAGGCGACCGAGGGCGTACCGGCGGGCACCTCCAGGCTGTCACCTTCGACCAGACGGACCTTCGAGGCCGGAATACCGAGCCGTTCGCCGACAAAGCGGGTATAGGTGGTCAGGTGGCTCTGGCCCATGGCCTGCACCCCGGTGCGGATCGTCGCCGCACCGTCGCCCTCGAAGCGCAGATCGACCGTCTCGTCGAGGATGCCGCCGGCGACTTCCAGAAAACATGCAAGTCCGATACCCCGGCGTTTGCCCGCCGCTTCGCTGGCTGTGCGTCGCGCGGCAAAGCCGTCCCAGTCAGCAAGTTTGAGCGCCTTGTCCATCGCCGCTTCGAAGTCACCGGAATCGTAGATCGGTCCGTTGGGCGTGTGATAGGGCATCGCATCGGGTGCAATCATGTTGCGGCGGCGGATTTCCAGCCGGTCGATCCCGAGCGCACGCGCCCCCCGGTCAAGCAATTGCTCGACGGCGATGATCGCCTCGGGCCGTCCCGCACCCCGATAAGGACCGAGCGGGGCCGCATTGGTCAGCACCATGGTGACATCGATGCGGATCGCCGGAATGGCATAAACGCTGGCCAGGCAGTTCTTGGTGTTGTTGGTGGAGAAAACGGCGGAAAATGTCGTCAGATAGGCGCCCATGCCGACGCGGTTGTTCACTCGCAGACCCAATGCCTTGCCCTCATCATCGAAGGCCATCTCCGCATCGATCAGCGTGTCGCGGCCCGCTGTATCAGCCAGGAAACTTTCCAGCCGGGAGTTGCACCATTTGACCGGTCGCCCGACCTGCCGGGCCGCGAACATCACGGCAGCATATTCGGGATAGGGATGGGCTTTCATGCCGAAGCCGCCGCCCACATCATGGGTCAGCACGCGGACATTTTCCGGCTCGGTCCTGAAGACATGAGCAGCGAAGGTCTTGCTGACCAGCGACACGCCCTGCGTCGCCGCCGTCAGGGTGTAGCGCCCGAGCGCTTCATCCCATTCACCGATCCCGCCACGTGGCTCCATGGAGACCGGGGCCAGCCTGTTGTCGAACAGCGATACCTTCGAGACATGCGCCGCGCCGTCGAACGCCGCGCGCACGGCATCTTCGTCACCATCGACCCATTCAAAGGCGAGGTTCCCCGGCGCGGACTCCCAGACCTGCGGCGCGCCATCGGCAAGCGCCCCCGCCACGTCCGACACGGCGGGCAGGGTCTCGATATCGAGGTCCACGGCCTCGACAGCGTCAGCGGCCTGGGCAGCGGTTTCGGCCACCACAAGCGCGACAGCCTCACCGGCATGACGGATTTTCTCATAGGCCAGCACCGGCTTGGGCGCAGACGCCATCGCCATGCCATCCTTACCGGGAAAGGTGATCGCGGGCGGGATATCGCCAAGCCCGGCCGCCTGCAAATCGGCACCTGTCAGGACAGCCAGCACACCGGGCATGGCCAGCGCGGCAGCCCCATCGACCCCGCGCAGCACGCCGTGGCCCACCGGCGCCCGCACAAACGCGCCATAGGCCTGGCCGGGAAGATTGATGTCATCAACAAACCGCCCCGCCCCGGTCAGGAGCGGCGCATCTTCACTGCGCAGCGCGGCGTCATCATCGCTGCCAAACCGTCCGGAAAGCGTGTTCACGGGCGTATCTCCTCATGGTGTCTCTCAAGCCCCGCACTTGAATCGGGGTTTGAGAGACAGTCTATGAGAAGAATCTTCGTGCTGGAAGTGGAGAGCCTAAACCCTAAAACCCGTAAAATTTTGCCGGGTTATCGACCATGATGCGTTGGCGCATGGCTTCGTCGGGGACCCACTGGCCGAAGGCCTCAACCGGGTCGGCGTCGTTCGGGTTGACCTCGAACTTGTTGGGATGCGGCCAGTCGGTGCCCCACATGACGTGGTCGGCATTGGCTTCGATCAGCGCACGCGCCATCGGCTGACAGTCATCGTAAGGCGGCAGGTCGGTGGCGCTGACGCGGTTGGCGCCGGAAATCTTGATCCAGGTGTTGCCGTCACGCATCAGCTTGAGCAGCGCCTGGAAGCCCGGCGCTTCGATCCCGGCGGTGGCCGGCTGATAGGCAAAATGCCCGATCGACATAGGCGTGGTCATCTTCTCGAAGACCGGCATCAGGTTGACGATGTCCTTGCCCGGGAACAGCCACTCGATATGCCAGTTGAAGGGCTTGATGCGGGCTTCCAGCTCGGGGATGGCATCGAGCTCGAGCGGCATGCCGCCCTTGTTGTCGATGTTCAGACGGACGCCACGAATGCCCTGAGCATCCAGCTCGGCGAGCTGTTCGTCGGTGAAGTCCATGGTCATGGCACAGACGCCACGCGCCCGGTTCGGGGTCTCGGCGTTGAGTGCGTTCATGCCATCGAGGATCGCGGAATTGTCGGTGCCATAGACCGACGGCTGGGTGAAGACCACCCGGTCGATGCCGAGCTGAGAATGCAGGTGCTTGAGATCTTCCAGAGTCGATTCGGGCGGGGTGTAGCCGCGGTCGGGCGAGAGCGTGTAGCTGTCGTAGAAGACATGCACATGAGTGTCGATGGCACCCTTCGGCAGGATGATGTTCGGCTTGCGCGGGTTACGGTCCGGTGCGATGCAATCTCTGATTTCGTTGGCCACGGTGGCTCTCCCTGAAAATTATCCGGTCCGGTTATTGTCCGGACAAATGTGAGGTTTGGGTATCACATCTGACGGCCGGGCGGAAACCCGATTCTTCGGACACTCGTGTTCTCACCGGCACGAAATAATCGCCCCGCTCAGGCATGTCGACGGGGAAGACATTCCTGTCATTGCGAGGCGCAAAGCGCCGAAGCAATCCAGAGATCAGGCAGGACCGCTCTGGATTGCTTCACCCTGCGGGTTCGCAACGACCGTAGAGAATTCGAAACCCTCGCATCTGTGAAGACACGACGCGATGAGGGTGTTGCGACAGCACAACTCTCAGATCGTCCTCACCCTGAGCCTGACGAAGGGCGAGGGCGCGACATCATACTCCGACAGGCTCAGCATGAGGTTTTCCGAAGGCTAACGCGCCGCAAGACTTTGCGCCGGTCCCCCTCGCCCGGCGATCTCGAGCACCAGCTTGTTGACCACACTGCGCGGGAAATCCTCGGGTGAGTCCGTCACCACCGTGAAGGCCCCGGGACCGCCGATGACGACTTCATGGAAGTAGCCCTGAAGATCGTACTTCACGCCCTCGACTTCGCTCTGTTCCTGCTGCGGATTGATCACCAGTCCGTTGATGATGATGTTGCGGGCGACCGCGCGGTCCCGGGCGGCGGCCACGAGCGCCTCGTCACCTTTCGAATCCCGGCCATCGGCCGAGAGATCGATCACCCGGCGGGTGCCCTCGATTGCGTTCCCGTCAAACAGAAGCGCGGAGAAATCCAGCGCGGTGACAATCGAGGTCAGCCCGCCCTTGGGGATGGGGAAGGCCTGCACCGCGCCCGCGAAACGGCGCGCATCGGCGGGGCTTTCGATAACTGTCCAGGGCACCGTCACCCGGGCCGTGTCCGACCATTCCACATAGGTGATCGCCACCCGGCCGAGCGGACCCGAGAGCATCGCGGCGATCGCCCGGGCATCGGTCAGGGCCGCGACATAGCCCGCACGCTGCAGATTGACTTCCCCGCCATCAATGGAGGCGGAGACATCGACGGCAAGGACAAGTTCGACATCGACAGGTGTTTCCTGGGCAATGGCAGGCGCGACGAGAAAGAGGCTCAGCAAGACTGCAGGGGCGGGTTTCAAACCCG
>JAURLR010000386.1 GCA_030831135.1 Alphaproteobacteria bacterium | reverse complement strand
CAGCCAGCGCAGATAATCACCCATCTTTGCCGGGTCCATATGCAGCGAGCCCTGAATCTTGTCGATCTCGGGCTGCCCCTCGATCGCGACGTCGAGAGAATCATTGATCCGGTTGATCATGTTGAACATGCCGCAAAGCATGGTGATCTCGACGATCTCACCTTCACTGAAGTTCGCGCGCAGGCGGGTATAGGCCTCTTCGTTTTTCTGTGCGGTGTTGCGGGTCACGTTTTCGGCCCAAAGGATCGCGGCCTTCTCGCGCTCGGTGAACGCGTCCGAGGACAGATAATCGTCGGATGACATCTCGATGATCTGATCGTGGGTAATGCCTGCCGCCTGCCCCAGCGAAGTGTTGTGCGCGTAGCAGTATTCGCACTCATTCACATGGCTGGTCTTGATAACCACCATTTCCTTGATCTTGCCGCTGACCCGGGTGCCCGGCCAGTCGCGCTGGGCGCTCGCATTGATCGGCAGGAACAGCATCGCCAGAAATGGCGCGTTGGAGATCGTCCGGTAGAAATGCGGCACCCGCCCCAGCAGCCGGGTGACGGCCCCGTAGAAATCCTCGAAATCGCCGTCGATTGCTTCCGGCTCGATGGTCTGAACTCGTTTCTGCGCGCGCGCCATCTCACGTTCTCCACATAAATGTTTGGACGAATTTTGTTGGGAAACATCCTAGCGCGTAAATCCGGCCCCGTGCCAACGCGAACGGAATCGCGTCCTCACCCGCCGG
Source organism: Alphaproteobacteria bacterium (assembly GCA_030831135.1). Lineage (GTDB taxonomy): Bacteria > Pseudomonadota > Alphaproteobacteria > UBA6615 > UBA6615 > JABJAG01. Next base: position 10,156 of record JAURLR010000386.1, on the reverse strand, counting down.
AACGGTCCGCGAGCCGGACATCGGCGGCAAACCCGGCGACCGTGAACTCATGCCGCTGACGTGGCGCCTCGCAGGTGACCTGCACCCGGTCGGCCCGGACAAAGACGTGCCAGGTCTGCAGCTCATAAGGCGCGGCGTCACGGAACACCGTCGGCGAGAGCAGCGTCAGGTTGTGGCCGGCCTCCAGATCTCGCACAAAACTGGAGCGCAGGGCTTCGACACCCGCCGCCCGCGCAGAATCGGCAAGCGCCTGAGATCCGGAGTAATCATTGCGTGCGGTCCAGATGCCCGCATCACGGTCCAGCGGCGCAATGGTGAGATCGATCAACCGGTCTGTTGCACAACGGACAGCAAACCCGGTGTGTTCGACCGGCGTACGCGGCAGCGCCGCATCGGGGCTTTCGCGATAGAACAGCAGCCGGTGAAAGGCCAGTTCGGCAAGCGCGGTGCGGATATCGGCGCTGGCGTAAAAGGCCCCCTCGGGCTGTCCCGCGCGACGGAAGCGTGAGCCTTCCGGATAGGGGGCGTAGCGGAAGGGTGTGGCGAGCAGGTAGTGCAACTCTTTGCAGGCATCAGGCAAAGGCGGCTTGTTGTCTTCCAGCAGGCCTTCGAGAATTTCCTGATCTTCGAGCGTATCAACCAGACGCATGGTCGAGGCGCGGGACTGGCTCTCCACCGCACGCCAGACAAGGCCCGACCACGGCCGCGCCTCAGACGACAGCGCGTCGGGCGTCCACATAGGTAACCGTGCGGGTCAGGCCCTCGATGGTCTGGATCAGATCGACCGGACGGCCCTGCAACACGTCATTGCGCGCGGTCATCCAGGAGCGTGAGGCGGCATCATCGCCGCCGGAAATCGCGTCGATTGAACGGAACAGGCGGACGAAATACTGCGCCAGCTCGAAGGCCTTGCTGTCCGGCCCGAGCATGAACTCCCCCCGCGACATCCGCGTGACACTGGCCGGCGACAGACCGAGCACCCTCGCCAGCGTGGCATTGGTCAGCCCGAGCAAATCTGCGGCACGCACCGTCGCTGTCGTCAGAACAGCGGCACGCCGGTCATCCCCGGCAGCGCGGTAGGTTAAAGAGGCTTCCTGAAGGGACATGATATGCTCCTGTAGAAATTATATATAATATATATTTCTACAGAAACGTTTGTCAAGCCAGTGGTCCTAATGCGCCTCGTTCCAGGTGTCGCCGACCCCCGCATCCGCAACGAGGGGAACCGACATGTTCACCGCCGGGGCGGCGGCGTTTTCCATGACGTCGCGCATGGCTTCGATCAGGTCTTCGACCTCGCCTTCGGGCGCTTCGAACAGCAGTTCATCATGCACCTGCAGCAGCATCTTTGACTTGAAGCCATGCTTGGCCAGTGCAGCGGGCACACGGATCATGGCGCGCTTGATGATGTCGGCGGCTGCGCCCTGGATCGGCGCATTGATCGCCTGACGTTCGGCAAAGCCGCGCACGGCCTGGTTCTTGTCCTTGATGCCGGTCAGGTGAATGCGTCGCCCGAAGATCGTGTCCACATAGCCCGCCTCTTTGGCTTCCTCGCGGGTGTCGTCCATGTAGCGCTTGATCGCCGGGTAGCGTTCGAAATAGGCGGCGATGTAGTCGCGTGCTTCCTCGCGACCGATGCCCAGATTGTTGGCCAGCCCAAAGGCCGAGATGCCGTAGATGATCCCGAAATTGATGGCTTTCGCATTGCGCCGCATCATCGGGTCCATCCCCTCGATCGGGACGTTGAAGACCTGGCTGGCGGTCATTGCGTGAATGTCCTGCCCGTCGCGGAACGCCTCGATCAGGGGCTCCTCCCCGGCCACATGGGCCACCACCCGCAATTCGATCTGCGAATAGTCGAGGCTGACCAGCTTGTGGCCGGCATCCGCCATGAAGGCGGCGCGGATCTTGCGCCCCTCTTCGGTGCGGACCGGAATGTTCTGCAGGTTGGGATCGTTCGAGGACAGCCGCCCGGTCTGGGCAATCGCCATGCCATAGGAGGTGTGGACCCGCCCGGTATCCGGGTTGATCTGTTCGACCAGCGCGTCGGCATAGGTCGATTTGAGCTTCTGGACCTGCCGCCAGTCGAGCACCGTCTGCGGCAGTTCATGCCCCGCTGTAGCCAGCCCCTCGAGCACATCGGCCGAGGTGGTATAGGCCCCGGTCTTGCCCTTCTTGCCACCCTCAAGGCTCATCTTGTCGAAGAGGATTTCGCCAAGCTGCTTGGGCGAACCGACATTGAATTCCTCACCGGCCAACTCGTGTGCCTTGATCTCAAGCTCGGCCATCCGTTTGGCAAAATCCTTCGACAGGTCTTTCAGCGTCTCCGCGTCCGCGCGAATCCCCGCGCGTTCCATTTCCACGATCACCGGCACCAGCGGGCGCTCGATGGTTTCATAGACGGTTGCCATCCGCTCGCCGACAAGGCGGCGTTTGAAACTGGCATGGAGCCGCCCGGTCATGTCCGCATCTTCGGCGGCATAATCCAGCGCAGCATCGAGAGCGACCTCGGCAAAGGAAATCTGTTTCTTGCCCTTCCCGGCCACGGCTTCGTACTTGATGTTCTCGTGGTCGAGATGGCGGAAGGACAGGTCATCGAGCCCATGCTTGTTGCGCCCGGCATCGAGCACATAGGACATCAGCATCGAATCATCGAGCGCGGCAGGAGCAAGCGGTGCCTCGTCGGGCAGGTATTTTTCCATCGCCCGGCGCAGGACCAGAAGATCGTATTTGGCATTGTGGGCGACCTTCAGGATCGCGGGGTCCTCAATCAGGTCTTTCAGCACGCGCAACCCGGCCACCATGTCGATCTGCTTCAGGGCCCCACTGGTCTCGCCCTGATCGCCGCCAAGATCGAGCTGGTCAGAAACCGGCTCCACATGACCGACCGGCACGTAACACGCCTGCCCCGGAACCGTTGAAAGCGAGAACCCGACAATCTGTGCCCGCATGGCGTTGAGAGATGTGGTTTCGGTATCGAAGGCGACAAACCCCGCGTTCCGGGCCGTCTCGACCCAGGCCTGCAGCGCGTCTTCGTCCTGCACCAGCTCATAGCTGGTATCAGCAGGCGCCTCGACAGGGGCCGCAGCCGCTCTGGCGCTCTCTTCCATAAGTCCTTCGGCAACGAAGCGGCTTTCGACCCGCTGGGTGAGGCTGCGGAACTCCATCGCCTTGAGAAACGCCACGACCGTCGCGGGATCGGGATCCTTCAGCGCAAAGTCTTCAATCTTGTGGTCGGTTTTCACATCATCCTTCAGGCGCACCAGCTCACGGCTGATCCGGGCCAGATCGGCAAACTCGATCAGGTTTTCACGACGCTTGTTCTGCTTGATTTCACCCGCGCGCTCGAGAAGCGTGTCGAGATCGCCATATTCATCGAGCAGCAAGGCCGCCGTCTTCACACCAATTCCCGGGACACCGGGCACGTTGTCGGTGGAATCCCCGGCCAGCGACTGCACATCGACAACCTTGTCCGGGGTCACGCCGAACTTGTTCATCACCTCGTCGGGACCGATCACCTGATCCTTCATCGGGTCGAACATCATCACCCGCTCGCGCACCAGCTGCATCAGGTCCTTGTCCGAGGAGACAACGATGGTTTCGATGCCCTTTGCCTCGGCTTCCCGTGCATAGGTCGCGATCAGATCGTCGGCTTCATAGCCTTCCAGCTCGATCGAGGGCAGACCAAAAGCCACCGTCGCCTCGCGGATCAGCGCGAATTGCGGACGCAGTTCCTCGGGCGGCTCATCGCGGTTGGCCTTGTATTCGGGATAGATGTCGTTGCGGTAATTCTTCCGCGAGGCATCGAAGATCACCGCCATGTAGTCATAGGCACCATCGTCACGCGCCCGGTCGATCATCTTCATCAGCATCGAACAATAGCCGTTGACGGCATTGGTATAGACACCGTCCGAGCGGCGAAACGCATCCAGCGGGCTGGAGTGGAAGGCCCGGAAAATGAAACCCGAGCCGTCGATCAGATAAAGGCGCGCCGGGACATCATCCCCGGTTTCACCAGGGGCTTTTTTCATAGCTGTCATATCGTAGGTTTAGCGCAAATCCCGCGCCCCAAACAGCCGCCCCTGTGTACAGGTTTGGAAGAACCTAGTTGCCCTTGAGAACGATCACCAGGTTCTGGCGCAGTTCCTCGACAACCGCATGGGCGCCGCCAGCTTCCATGATGTTGATCCCCATGAAGGACTTGATGCCGTAGCCCGCCACGAAGATCGGCACGGCGACAACGATCAGCATCGCAGACATCGCAATCGCATTGCTGAGTGTCGCGACAGGATGGAATCTCCGGTCGCTTCGGCGGCGCTTGGCCGTCCGGCGTTCGCGCCCCATCAGCAGCACCACGTAACGGCGCAACAAAGGTATCGAGAAGCGAAGATCGACCGTATGGGCCCCGCGTTCGCGGGCCCCGAAGCTCATCTTGATCGCGCGCAGCTGTTCATCGGTGAAACTGCGAGCCAGTGCAGGGGACAGGTCCCGGAAGAAATCCTCCAGGAACGGGTCACCGCCGGCGGGATCGCCTCTGAATTTGGGGTTCGCGCTCATCGCACGGAAGATGCCACCCGAGCCTTAATGAAAGGTCTACAATGCCTTCAATACGCGCAGATCAGGCCTGCGCACCCATCATTTCCAGCAGCATCGCTTCGGGTTCGCGCCAGCCGGGCAAGGCCTGGAACCGGTCCAGCCAGGGGCCAATCGCCGGCCAGTCGGCGATCTCGACTTCCGCATCGGGCCACACGAAGACCATCGGATGCACCACGAATTCCGCGATGGTCGGGCGGCCGCAGGCCAGCCATTCGTGGTCGCGCAGATGCCGGTCAAGCAGGTCGAGGCCGCGCAGCATGTTGGGGCGATAGTGATCCTTGATCGCCACCGGCTCCCCGTTCAGGAACCGGTTGATGAATCGCAGTCGCGCCAGCCCGGCTGACAGGTAGTCAGTGGCAAAGCCGAACCAGTTCTCGATGTCATAGCTCTCCAGGTCATCCGCCCAGCCATATTGTCCGGTTTGCTGCGCCAGATGGCGCAGGATCGTCGTGGTCTGGCGCAGGATGAGGTCGCCCGCAATCAGGGTCGGCACCCTGCCGAACGGGTTTAGAGCCTCATAGTCCGCGCTCTTGTGGGCACCGTTGAGCACGTCGATCGGCTCAAAGGTGAAATCCGAGCCGGTCATGACCAGCATCAGGGCCGCCTTGTGGGTGTTGAGGGACTGCTTCTGTCCGATCAGCCGGGGCGCAACCGCACTCATTTGGGCGGCCAGTTGTCATGGGGCATCAGGTCCAGCTGGAGCGCAAATCCCGGAAGCGCCCGGAACCGGTCCTGCCAGGCGGCGATGTTGGGGTATTTCGCCACGTCGTAACCCGCGTCAGGCAGGAAGGTGGAGACCGGAAAACAGGCGATATCGGCAATCGTCGGGCGCTCGCAGGCCAGCCAGACATGTTCGGCCAGATGGGCTTCTATCACCCCAAGGCCCCGGTCGCCGGTCTTCTTGAAGAAGTCATAGACCGGTCCCGGTCCGGCCCCGAACTTCATCTCGAATCGCATCCGCGCCACCCCATAGCCGAAGAAGTCGATGGCAAAGCCGATCCAGTCACCGATCCGCGCTTCTTCATCCCAGCCCTCCGGCCCGAACTGGCCGCTCTGTTCGCTCAGGTAGCGCAGGCAATCATGGCTCTGGCGCAAAACCAGATCGCCGTGACGCAGCGCCGGGACCTTGCCGAGCGGATTGATCTTCAGGAACTCCGGCGCAAGGTTGCCGCCATCCATCAAGTCCACAAGCTCGAAATCGAATGGCGTGCCGGTCAGAGACAGCATCAATGCCACCCGGTAGGAATTTCCCGAGCGCGGATGTGCATAGAGTGTGTAGTCAGCCATTTGTTCCCCCGGCCTGTCTGGCGGTCACTATAGACTAGAAGGCGCGGGCCCGGCGCCAGTAAAGACGTTCGCGCGTCGTGCGGTCATGCACGAACCCCAGCTTCTCCAGCGTCCGGATCGAAGCCGCATTCTCCGCCGCGCAATCGGCCACCACCGCGCTGGTCGCAGTGTCCTGAAAGGCCCAGTCGATCAGCGCGCGGCAGCCTTCAACGGTCAGGCCGCGCCGGCGATGGGCCGGTACGATCTGGTAACCAAGCTCCACCTCTCCTGACGCATTGGGCGGGCCGGTGAAGGATGCAGCCCCGACCACCATGCGCTCGACATTGTATCGAAACAGCCATAGGCCCCAGCCAGCAGGGTCCCGGGGCGCTGTCCGCCCGAGCGCCGGGTTGGCCGCATCATCAAGGCGCTGGGCAAAGGCGGGCAGTTTCGCGGCGAGATCGGAATCGGGGAAATCCCGATGGATCATGCCCCCGGCAAGCGTGACCGCGCCCTTGCGATCCGTGAGCAATGCACGCGCAAGCTCACGACCGACGGGCACAAGCTGCATGCGCGAAGTCGTTATCGGTGCCGGAAGTGCGGTGGCCGGAGTCGTCAATGCCCGGCGGTGGCTGGCGCGTCAGCCGAAAGAACAAAATGCCGCCCGCAATAGGGACAGTCGATTGCCGACTTCTTGCCCATGTTCAGAAACACACGCGGATGTCCCAGTGCAGCGCCGCCGCCGTCACAGGCGAGTTCACGGCTGTTGACTTCAATTGTCTCGGGCGGTTGCATGGCGAGGGAGCTCCTGCGATCTGCTTTCGGGCGCCGGGGGCGGTTGTGCCCTTGGCGTAGACGCCATACATAGGCGAAGCGCTTTCGTGCGACAATATCTTCCCGAACGCTTTCAGACCCCATCCGGCATCCCTCATGACCAACACAGCGACCCTCGCATCCCATGATTCCGCCGACCTGCCCGCGCAGGCCATCTCGGCACGCGGCCTGGACAAGGTCTATCGGTCCGACGGGGGCGGCGAAGTCCACGCCCTGCGCGGGGTCGATCTCGATATTCCGCGCGGCGGCATTTTCGGATTGCTGGGCCCCAACGGTGCGGGCAAATCAACCTTCATCAATATTCTGGCCGGCCTCGTCGTGAAATCATCGGGAACGGCTACGGTCTGGGGGCTGGATATTGACCGGGAATCGCGACATGCACGCGCCGCTATCGGCGTGGTGCCGCAAGAATTGAACCTGGATGCGTTTTTTACGCCCTATGAAATGCTGGAAGTTCAGGCCGGGTTTTACGGCGTTCCGCCCGCCGAGCGCCGCACCACCGAAATTCTCGAACGGGTGGGACTGGCCGACAAGGCACGCGCCTATTCGCGCTCCCTCTCCGGCGGCATGCGACGGCGGCTCCTCGTCGCCAAGGCGCTGGTGCACAACCCGCCGGTGCTCGTTCTCGATGAGCCCACGGCAGGCGTGGACATCGAATTGCGGCGCTCCCTGTGGGAGTTCGTGAAGGAACTCAACGCCAACGGCACCACGGTCGTGCTGACGACCCATTATCTGGAAGAAGCCGAAGAGCTGTGTGACCGGATCGCCATCATCAACAAGGGGCAGGTCATTGCCTGCGATGACACTCGCGCCCTGGTGGAACGACTCGACAACAAGGAATTGCGGATTAAGGTTCGCGAACCGCTCAACACCCTGCCCGGTGCCCTGAGCCGGTTTACGGTCGACCTGCCCGACGATCACAATCTGAACTTCCGCTACCGGACCCGCGAAACCGAAGTGCGCGATATTCTTGCTGCGGTCGCAGAAGCGGGTTTGACCATCGCTGATATCTCCACCGAAGAACCCGACCTCGAAGACATCTTCCTGGAACTGACCCGCGACACCGCGGGGTTCGAGACGACGGACAAGGTGTAATGCGGCGGTTTTTCCTGCTGATTGCAACCCTTTCGGTTCTCTCTGCCTGCGCGCCCCGAATTCAGGACCCCGGCCCCAACGTGCAGAGCCCCATGCCAGCAAAACTGACCGAGACTCACTACGTCACGCGCGACGGGACCGAACTCCCGATACGCCGATGGGCGCCGAAGACCACGCCGCGCGGCGTCCTGCTCGCGCTCCACGGGTTCAATGACTACAGCAATGCCTTCGCTGAATTCGGGGCCTGGATGGCCGGTCATGGCATGGCAACCATCGCCTATGATCAGCGCGGTTTCGGCACCAGCGACCAGATCGGCGTCTGGCCCGGGCGCGAGGTGCTCACCGATGATGCCGAAGGCGCTATCGCGGCGATTCAGGATGCCTATCCGGGCCTGTCGGTTTACGCGCTGGGCGAAAGCATGGGGGGCGCAGTGCTGCTGGCCGCCAATGATGCCAACCCGCTCAAGGTCGATGGGCTTGTCCTTGTGGCCCCTGCGGTCTGGGGTCGGGCCACGATCCCCGCCTACCAGACGGCAACCTTATGGGTCTTTGCCCACACCATGCCCTGGCTTTCCCTCTCCGGGCAGGGCATCAAGCGCAATCCATCTGACAATATCGAGATGCTGCGCGCACTTGGCCGGGACCCGCTGGTGATCAAGAACGCGCGGATCGATGCCATGTGGGGGATCGTCAACCTGATGGACACAGCGCAGGCCGCCGCCGCGCGCCTTGAAGCGCCGGCTCTGCTCATGTTCGGCGCCAATGACGACATTGTTCCGCCCGAGGCCGCGCGGCGCATGCTCGACGCCCTTCCCGAAACACCCCGAAGCACCCGGCGCGTCGCCGTCTACGAGAACGGCTATCACATGCTGTTGCGGGACCTGCAGGGCGAAACCGTCTGGCACGATGTGCTGGCGTGGATACAGTCCCCGGAAAAGCCGCTGCCCTCAGGCGCGGATGTCGGCGACCCCAAGGAAAAATTGCCCGACCACTAGAGCGCGATCCTCAACCGGGAACATTCACAGACTCGACGGTCCCGGCCATCCTCGGCTATATGAAGGAGCCTGTTTTCACATCCGCACGGATATCGACACGCGAATCCGCGCGCACTTCGCAACACTATCGGCCGCCCAGATCCGGGAAGGACCCTGCACCTTGGATGTCATCGTCAACATTCTGGCAGCCAACCTGCTGTCCCCGATTGTCCTGTTTTTCGTGCTGGGACTGGCCGCGGCTCTGGCGCGGTCCGACCTGAACATTCCCGAGCCCTTTGCCAAGGCGCTCTCGCTCTATCTGATGCTCGCCATCGGCTTCAAGGGCGGCGCCGAAGTCGCGCGGGCCGGGCTGGATTCAACCCTGCTGCTGCTGATTCTGGCAGGGATCGTGCTCAGCTTTGTCCTTCCGGCAATTGCCTTTGCGATCCTGCGCGTGGCCAGCCCGCTGCCCCGAATCGATGCAGCCGCCGTGGCCGCACATTATGGTTCGATCAGCATCGTGACCTTCATCGCGGCAAGCGAGTTCCTGCGCAGTCAGGCCATCGACTTTGACGGCTATCTGGTCGCGGTTGCCGCCGCCATGGAAGCCCCCGCGATCCTGACTGGCATCTGGCTCGCGCAACGCAGCCGCAAAGGTGAAGTCGAAGACAACCGGCGCGAACGTCGAATGCCCTCCATGCGGGAAATTCTGTTGAACGGCTCGATTGTCCTGCTGGTGGGCGCTTTCCTGATCGGCTGGGTCACCGGCGAGGAAGGCCTGGTAACCATGGCCCCCTTCGTCGTCGATCCCTTCAAGGGTGTGCTGGCGCTGTTCCTGCTCGATATGGGGCTGATTGCCGGTCGCGGCTTGCGTTCAAGCCTTCGCCTGATGGGCCTGCGCACCATCCTGTTCGGCACCTACATGCCACTGATCTCTGCGACCATCGCGCTCGGGGTCGTGGTCCTGCTCGACCTGTCGACAGGAAGCGGTGCCCTGCTGATCACTCTGGCGGCCAGCGCCTCCTACATTGCCGTACCCGCCGCGATGCGTATCGCACTGCCCGAAGCGAAACCGGCAATCTATGCAACCATGTCTCTGGGTATTACCTTCCCGTTCAACTTGGCCATCGGCATCCCGCTTTATGCCGCCATGGCCGGCGCGGTCACCTGACCGGCCATCCACGAAAGACTTCGGACCATGCAGCTCCACAAGAAAAAGCGCATCGAGATCATCATTGAACGGCCGATCCTGCAGCGTCTGACCGATGCCCTCGACCGTTCCGGCGTCCATAGCTATACGATCCTGCAGGCGCAGGGTGGCAGCGGCCAGGACGGTGCCTGGCAACGCGATGGGCTGGTCAGTTCTGCGGGCGACATGGTCGCGGTCATCT
>JAURLR010000385.1 GCA_030831135.1 Alphaproteobacteria bacterium | reverse complement strand
TCGAGGCGCTGGTGCGCTGGGACCATGATGACGAGGTTCGGTATCCCGATGCCTTCATCGAGATCGCCGAAACCTCGAATCTGATTGGCCATCTGGGCGAATGGGTTCTGCGCGATGCCTGCCGGACGGCTGCCCGCTGGGCCGCACAGGGGCCGTTGCGGGTTCCCATCGCCGTGAATCTCTCAGCTGCCCAACTCGCGATGCCCAGCCTGCTTGCTACGATTGAACGCGCGCTGGCCGGGACGGGGTTGCCCCCGGACTTGCTGGAACTCGAGATCACCGAATCTGTGATGATTCCCAATCTTCAGGGCAGCCAGACCGTTCTGAAGCGTTTGCGGGAAATGGGAATCCGCATCTCGATCGATGATTTTGGCACCGGATATACAGCTCTGCATGTGTTGCGACATCTGCCCGTCGACAAACTCAAGATCGACCGGTCGTTTGTGAATGAAATCGAAACCGGTGACCTTGCGCCACCGATCATCAAGGCCGTGATTGAAATCGCGCGATCCTTTGGGCTGCAGGTTGTCGCCGAAGGGATTGAAACGGCCGGACAGCTGGCCTGTCTGCGCAACCTGGGCGCTGACCAGGTGCAGGGCTATTACATCTCACGGCCCAAACGCGTGGCGGATATCGAATCCTGGATCTCCGGGCAGGCAGCTGCCTAAAACTTTCGTTAAATTTCCGCTAAGCTTTAATGAACAGAAATTGAATTTCCCTCCGAAACGGCGATGATGATTGCGATCTTTCGCAGCGCCACGGAGGGAGATCATGCAGATCGTCTCAACAAGCCCCAATGTTTCACCGTCAACGACGGCCAAATCGTCACGCGAGCCGATCCGCGCCGATGTGCAGCCTGTCGAATCCGTTGATGAAGACCTCCTTCGCGACGCATCGCGTGACGATGTCCTGGAGCAGTCGGAGCGACCCGAAGAGCTCGAAAAACGTCAAGTCGAAGCCGAAAGCTATCGCTTGAACTTCGACGAAGAGAAACGCCGTCTCTATCTTGAACTGCTGAACCCGGTCACGGGTGATGTGATCCAGCGCGTGCCGCGGGATGATCTGGCATTCGCCTTTGCAGCAGATGAGGACGCGACGCCACCGGGTGTGAATATCTCCATCTAGAAATTCTTGTGTGCGGCGCAGGGCTTGCAGCGCGCGGTTCCGAACCCTACCTGCTGTCTGGAACCAGACGGGTGAGGCAGATGAGAACGACCGCACAAAGCGCTCTGGCGCTGACAATCGCAACGATGATCGGTTTGTCGATGCCGGTCACAGCCACGGCCGAAACCCAGACGTCCCAGGGCGCGGAGTTTGAGGCGGTGGTCGTCGCGGATGGGCTTGAACATCCTTGGGGTCTGGCCTTCCTTCCCGACGGACGCATGCTTGTGACAGAGCGGAACGGCAATTTGCGTGTTGTGACGCCAGATGGTCAGGTTTCTGACCCTGTGTTGGGCCTGCCGGAGGTTGCGGCGCGCGGACAGGGCGGGCTTCTGGATGTGATCCTGCACCCCGACTATGGCTCGAATGGCTGGCTTTATCTAAGCTTTTCCAGATCTGGCCAGAACGGAACAGGGACTGCCATTGCGCGCGCGCGTCTGGACGACACCGGGTTGCGCGATGTCGCGACGATCTTTATGGCCGAGAACGAAGCCTCAGGCGGCCGGCATTTCGGTTCGCGCATGGCGTTCGGGCCGGATGGGAAGCTTTACGTCAGTGTCGGTGACCGGGGGCAGGACGATAAAGCCCAGAATCTCGCCAACCATAACGGCGCCGTGCTGCGCCTGAACGATGACGGATCCGTTCCTTCCGACAACCCGTTCGTGGGGCAGGCCAATGCGCTTTCCTCAACCTTTTCCTACGGTCATCGCAACCCGCAGGGTATGGCGGTTCATCCTACAAGGGGCGAGGTCTGGATCCATGAACATGGCCCGCAGGGGGGCGACGAGATCAACCTCCTCAAGGCGGGTGCCAATTATGGTTGGCCGCTCGTGACCTTCGGGCGGAGCTATTCCGGGTTCCCGATCGGGGAGGGCACAAGCGCGCCGGGCCTGGAGCCGCCCTTGTACCACTGGACCCCGTCCATCGCGCCTTCTGGTATGGCGTTCTATACCGGCGCGGCGTTTCCGGGATGGAAAGACAATCTGTTTGTCGGTTCGCTCAAGTTTCAATATCTCGCACGCGTGGTTCTGGATGGATCGCGCGTGGTCACGGAAGAACGCCTGCTTGAAGACCAGTTCGGACGTATCCGTGATGTACGTCAGGGCCCTGATGGCCTGCTCTACGTGTTGACAGATGAGGATAACGGCCGTCTGGTGCGTCTCCAGCCGCCCGTGCGTTAGGACATCGCCAGAAGCTATGACAACCCGGCACGGATCACGTGCCGGGGCTTTCCTGTGCTCGGCTTTCCACCATGTGTCACCATGACACGCGCATCATGGATGCGGGCAAGACGCGAAAGGCATGTCTCATGAAACGTATTCTTCTTTTTGGTGGTGGTGCGGTTGTTGTCGTCGTTGGGGCCGTGGCGGCGTGGATTCTGATTTCACCGCTTTTCATCGATGAGGTGGTGGATGAACAGTTCCCGGGCGTGCCGAGCCCGCAGGCGCTTTCCACCATGCCCGATGACAAGAAGCAGGCCATGGCCGAGGAGGTTCTGGAAGCTGCGCGCGGCATGCCCGACAAGGCCATGAACGAGGACCGGGACGCGATGACATCGACGGGTGCGCCGGTCGTGCTGCGCGCAGGTATGTTCCGGGACGCGGACAACATCCACAAGGGAAGTGGTGCTGCCAGCCTCTATCAGTTGGTGAACGGTACGCAGGTGCTGCGGTTTGAGAACCTGAAGGTCACCAACGGCCCGGATTTGCACGTGTATCTGGTCCGGCATCCCGGGCCCGAAGCGTCATCGGATGTGACCCCGGAGAACCATATCGATCTCGGTGCGCTCAAGGGCAATATCGGAAACCAGAACTACACGATTCCCGCTGGGACGGACCTCGAATCCTTTGGCAGTGTCGTGGTCTGGTGCGAGGCGTTCGGCGTGTTGTTCGCCACAGCCCCCCTGACCCCGCCGGCCAGTTGAAGCCTTCCCGGCACTGATGTGCCCAACGCCAGCGCCCTTGGTTCATCCCAGGTCAGTCGATCTGCGTGGACGGTGACGCTACCTTTGTCTAGGACTTGGTCTGAGAATACTGATCAAGGGGGAGTGAGACATGCGCTTGTGCCGATACGACGATGACCGGATTGGTCTCGTGCGCGGGAATGAGATTTTCGACGCAACAGCCGCGCTGGACCTTTTGCCAGCGCTCACTTGGCCGGTTCCCCAGGGGGACCACCTGATCGCCAATCTCGATGCGCTGCGTCCGGCGCTTGAAAGCGCGGCCGATGAATCCCGGCCGCGCGCCATCGGGTCTGTCTCCCTGAAAAGCCCGGTGGCCAATCCGGGGAAAATCATCGGCGCGCCGGTAAACTTCCACAAGCATCAGGAAGAGGCGATTGCCGACGCCGCGATCAATCTGGGTCGTGATATCAAGACCATCGACACCTATGGCCTGTTCATGAAGTCCAACACGTCGCTGGTGGGCCCCGGCGAGGGTGTGGCGTTGCGCTTTCCCGATCGCCGCAACGATCACGAGGTCGAACTGGCCATGATCATCGGTCAGGGCGGGTCCGATATTTCCCGCGAAGATGCGCTCAGCCATGTGGCGGCCTATGCCATCGGGCTCGACATGACCGTGCGTGGCACCGAGGATCGCAGCTTGCGCAAGGGGGTCGACAGCTATTCGGTGCTTGGCCCCTGGCTGGTAACTGCGGACGAAATTGCCAATCCTGATAAGCTTGATCTTGAAATCCGCGTGAATGGCGACGTCCGGCAGGCTTCGAACACGGAGATGCTGATCTTCGATTGCGCGAAACTGATCGAATATGCCTCGTCCTTCATGACGCTTTATCCCGGGGATATCATCATGACCGGAACGCCCGAAGGGGTCGGTCCCGTCCGTGCCGGCGAGGTCATGCAGGCCTCGATTGCCGGGATTGGCGAGATGTCCGTGGCCGTGCGCGCGCATTTGGCCTGATCGCGGCTTGACCTTCCAGT
>JAURLR010000384.1 GCA_030831135.1 Alphaproteobacteria bacterium | reverse complement strand
TGGCGGTTCCCGAAGCTGCGGCAAGTCGACAGCCTCGACCCCGACGACCTGATCCGGAAATATCGGGACCCAGCCGTCAAGGACTAGCGGTCATCGGGATCAGTCAATCACTGCAATGGCATTGACCTCGAGCACGCAGCGCGGGTCGGTTGCGAGTTGCACAATCTGCACTGTCGTGGTTGCCGGCTTGTTGTCACCGAAATATTCGGCCCAGACCCTGTTGAGAATATCCTGGTCAGACATATCAGTCAGGAAGCGATCGGCGGTCACGATATCGTCGAAGGTCGCACCCACCGCATCGAGACCGTTTTTCAGGTTCTCAAGAACAGCGCGAGCCTGCCCTTCCATATCATCGGGCATATCCGCGAACTCAGCAGGCACATGCGGATGGCTGTGATAGACGGGTGCTGCTGTCACACCGGCCAGATAGACCGTGGTCCCGCCCGTGACCTTGATGGCAGGCGCATAGGGCATCCAGATATCCGGCGCGTCGGGCCAGTGACAATGTTCGATTTTCTTCGCCATGATATTCTCCCAGAATGTGAGACGGCGTGTCGTCGCGCCGTGTGCGTTTGTGTTCGCGGGCTAGGTTTCATGTTACGCCAAGCAGTGCGCGACGCGCGATCTTTGTTTCCACAAACAGCGAAATTCCATGCTCCCCATCGACAGCCTTTATCGCGGACGCCAGATCAACCCCGACGGGATTGCGCTGGAGGATGACAGCACGCAACTGACTTACCGCGAATTGGTCGCACGGGTTGAGGCTTTGGCGGTTGCCCTGCAGGATCGTTTGCCAACACCGCAGGCAAAAATCGGCGCCTGTGGGTTCAACAATCTGCAGCACGTCATTGGCATTCTGGCGACACATCTGGCGGGACATATCTGGGTGGCGGTGAACCCGCGCAGTGGCAAGCCGGAGAACACGGCGCTGATGGACCTGGTCGAACCCGATCTGATGATCGCCGATGACGCCGCGCGGGATGCATTTGATATCGGAGACACCCCGATCATCGTGGCTGCCCCCGATGGCAAACCCGCAGGCGATACGGTTGACGGCCTGATCGAGAAATTTCGCGGCAAGCGCCCAACCCGCCATCTGCTCGATCCCAACACTGGGATTCAGGCGATCAAATTCACCGGCGGTTCAACCGGCTTGCCCAAGGCCGTAATGCAGCCCTACCGAACGGGAGTCACCCTGATTGGCACCGTTCTTTCGGTTTTTCGTCTCGATGCCAGCGACGTTCAGGCTGCCGCAGCACCGGTGAGCCACGCCGCTTTCATCCTGATGCTGCCAATTTTCGCAGCGGGTGGTCGCAATATCGTGCTGTCCACGCCGGACCCCGATCGCATCCTGCACGCGTTCGAAAAGCGCGATGTGAGCACCATCTTCATGCCACCCACAATGATCTACAAAACCATGGCCGAGCCGAATATCGAGACGCGGAGATTTCCCAAACTGCGTCACCTTATCTATGGCGCAGCACCCATGCCGCCTGAGAAAGTTCGCCAGGCTCAGGAGGTTTTCCCCAACGCACTCGAAACGCTTTATGGCCAGACCGAGGCGTCCTCGGTCTGCACAACCATGTCAGCGGCCGAAATGTTGATGGAAGAAAACATCGGCTCGGTCGGTCGCGCGACACCGCTGATGCGCGTTGAGATCAAGGACCCCGATGGCAATATTCTTCCGCCCGGCGAGGCCGGCGAAGTTGTGGTGCGCGGCGGGCTGACCATGACCGGCTACTACAAAAACCCGAAAGCCACCGAAGAAGCCTTCAAGGACGGCTGGCTGCACACCGGCGATGGCGGGCTGATCAATGAGAACGGCTACCTGTTCCTCAAGGACCGTCTGCGCGACGTGATTATTTCCGGTGGCTTCAATGTCTATCCCGGCGATGTCGAAGGTGCATTGGTCAAGCATCCCGACGTCTATGAGTGTGTTGTCTTCGGTGCCGAAGACGACCATTGGGGCGAACGGGTCGAGGCTGCCGTGCAATTGCGCGAAGGCGCCACGAGCAGCGCCGAAGACATCATCGCCCATGCCAGGGAACAGCTTGGTTCGGTCAAAGCCCCCAAATCAATCCATCTTGTCGACGACCTTCCGCGCAGCGCGGTCGGAAAGGTCCTGCGTCGCGAGATCAAGGACCGCTATTCAAAACCTGCCGACTGATCGGCAGTTGGCCTTCACCACCTTCTCATCGTAAGAGTTATTCATCATGCGCATTACCGATATCCGCGAAATCGCGGTCCCTCTGAACTTGAGCCTGCGCAATGCGGTTTTCGATTTCAGCCAGATGACCACCTCGGTGGTTGCCGTCATCACTGACGTGATCCGCGACGGCAAGCCCGTCGTCGGCTACGCCTTCAACTCGACAGGCCGCTATGCCTGCGGCGCGCAAATGCGCGCGCGGTTCATTCCGCGCATTCTCGATTCCGATCCCGACAGCCTGATCGATGAGGAGCGCAACAACCTCGACCCCGAGAAAATTCTCGCGGCCATGATGCAGGGCGAAAAGCCCGGCGGGCACTCGGATCGCTCGGTCGGTATCGGCACCATCGAGTTCGCAGTCTGGGATGCAATCGCCAAGATCGAGGAGAAGCCCGCCTTCCGTTCGATCGAGGAACGCTACAACCCCGGCGGCGCCAAGCCGAAGATGTTCGTCTATGTGGGTGGTGGCTGGTACGCGCCGGGCAAGGGCACGCCCGAACTGCTCGACGAGATGCGCGGTTATCTCGAGATGGGGTACACCCAGCTGAAAATGAAAATCGGTGGCATGAGTGTCTCTGACGACATGTCCCGTCTGGAAGCGGTTCTCAAACTGGTCGGCGATGACGGCTGGAACCTCGCCGTGGATGCCAATTGCGGCCTCACGCGGCAGGGCGCCTTCGATTATGCCAAGGCCATGGCCCCATATAATCTGCGCTGGTACGAGGAGGCCACGGACCCGCTCGACTACGCGCTGCTGGCTGAGCTGGCCGATATTTACGCACCGCCACTGGCGACCGGTGAGAACCTGTTTTCAACCCAGGATGTCGAGAATCTTGTGCGGTTCGGCGGCATGCGGACCGATCATGACGTGCTGCAGAGCGATCCGCCGCAAAGCTATGGCGTTGTCGCGGTCACCCGAACGATCAAGATGCTCAAGGAGCATGGCTGGACCGAAAACGGCCTGATGCCCCATGGCGGCAACCAGATGTCCCTGCACATCGCCGCAGGTCTGGGCATGCTGCTTTGCGAGAGCTATCCCAACACTTTCGGCATGTTCTCGGATTTCGCCGATGATGCCGAAGTGATCGATGGCTATCTGACCCTTGATGAGGATCGCCCCGGAATTGGGTTCGAGGCCCAGGCCGATCTTTATAAAGTCATGAAGGAACTGTCCGACAGCTGACCGATTTGACACCACTGTCCAACCGGACCTCATTCAAAGCCCAATAAAGAGCGATACACAGGAGACCGCCGCCATGATGTTCGAATATTTTCCCGACAATTATCCCTGGTCCATGGCCGCCGTGATGGCGATCAATGCCGGGGCCGTGC
>JAURLR010000383.1 GCA_030831135.1 Alphaproteobacteria bacterium | reverse complement strand
GACTTCGCGAAGAAACGGTATTCCGGCTTCGTGTGGCATCAAACATACTCGGGTTGGCGCTATCGGACCGGGATCATGCCCGTCGAATCGTCAGCCGTGATCGTAATCACCCAAGGTCGTCCCGTCTTCCACATAAATTGTGCGTTCGTAGCCGTCCGGCCGCCCATGGGTCAGGGATTCAAGCAGCCAGTCGGCAATCGCAGGATAGATCTGCCCGGCCACTTCGCCCATGGGGTGAAAGACGCCTTCATAAAGCCAGAGCTCGCTCGGCCCGCCCAGCCCTTGCCGGAAGGCAGCAATATCATCGGGCGAACACAGCTCATCCATATCCCCGGCGACGAGCAAATGCGGCACCTTAAGGTTTGCCGCCTCGTCATTGAGGACTGCCAAACGCGAGACAAAAGCATCGAACGCGTCTTCGTCGCTGTACCCGGCCATGTACATGAAGATGCGTTTGAAGTTGGGCTGGGCCTGCTCGAAGATCATGTCGAAGGAGCCGACATTGGCCATCTGCCCGCAGACGGCCTTGATCCGCGGATCTTGTGCGCCGATCAGGACACCCCAGCGGGACCCCATGCTCATCCCCATGATGCCGATCTTTTCAGAATCCACATCGTCACGGGTCACCAGCCAGTCGATGACCGCCGAAGCGGCCTTCTCGTAATTGTCCTCGGTCTGCCAGACACCGTCCCGATTGCACGCACCCTGTCCCGGCCCGTCGATGGCACAGACATTCATGCCGCGCGGGATGTACTCATTGGTGAAAGGGTTGCAGACATCTTCTTTCACCTGGTCCATGCCCGGCAAGGCAATGATCGTGGGTTTCGACCCTGCGCCCGGTGCCTTGTGGAAGGTCACGTAGGCATTCTGACCCGGAGCGAACTCGATGGTTCTGGACTCCATCGTGCCCTCGGACCACGCAATCACCTTGTCGTAGCAGCGATACAGCCCCTCGAACCATTCGACCTTTTTCGTGTTGCCATGGATGGGAACAAGGTGCTGCGCCCGGCCGAAGCAGATCGCCGCCCGATGATAGAGCTGACGCGCCGTCACCAGACGCCCCCGTGTCTCGGCATCCTTGGCCATACCCTCAAGGACTTCGGCCCGTTTGCCCCAGGCTTTCGGGAACGAACGCCGCCCACTGACCTTTGAGTAGACGGCGTGCAGGTCTTCGTACTTGGTCCCCCGCTCCAGACGGTTCCCCATGATGCCCGGATGCAGGACATCTTCATTGTCCGACAGCATCAGGAAATTGTCGAAAATCCAGCCCTGATCGGCCCGCAATTGCGCCTTAGCCATGATCGTATTCGCCGATGGTCGTACCTTCCTCGATATAGGTCGTCTTGCGTTCACCAGCGGGCCGCCCGTCATTGAGGGTCGTGAGCATCCAGTCGGCCATGGCCGGATAAATCTCTGCCGAGACTTCACCCATCGGATGGAAAACACCCTCATAGAGCCAGAGCTCGCTCGATCCCGCCAGGTTTTCGCGGAAATGGGCGATATCATCAGGTGTGCAGAGCTCATCCATGTCACCGGCCACGAGCAGATGCGGCACCGTCACTTTTTTCGCGACATCGGGCAGATGATCATGGGTTTTCATGTGCTCATCGAACGCGGCCTCATCGGTGTGGCCGGTCATGTACATGAAGATGCGTTTGAAGTTCGGCTGAGCCTGCTCGAAGATGATGTCGAAAGTTCCGACATTGGCCATCTGGCCAACAACCGCCTTCACACGCTTGTCGTGCGCACCGAGCTGCACGCCCCAGCGTGAGCCCATGCTCATGCCCATCACGCCAATCTTGTCAGCGTCCACGTCGTCACGTGTCTCAAGCCAGTCGATGACCCGTGCGCCGGCCTGCTGGTGATTGTCAGCATTGAGCCAGGTGCCATCGTAGTTGCATTCGCCCTGTCCGGGCCCATCGATGCAGACGATATTCATGCCGCGAATGACATAATCATTCTCGAACGGATTGCCGACATCCTCTTTCAGGGCATCCATACCCGGAATGATCACCACGGTCGGCTTCGGGCCGTCACCGGGTGCCTTGTGGAAGATGGCGTGCACCTTCTGGCCCGGCGCGAATTCCAGCGAGACTTTCTCCATCGTGCCGTTCGACAACGCGATGACCTTGTCGTAGTTGCGATAGAGCCCCTCGTACCATGTGTCCTTGTTGGGATTGCGATGGATCGGCACCAGATGCTGGGCGCGGCCAAAACACAAAGCGGCGCGATGGTAGAGCCGGCGGGCGGTCACCAGACGTCCACGGCCTTCTGCGTCTTTCGCCATGGTTTCCAGCGCAACGGCACGTTTCGCCCAAGCCTTCGGGAACGACCGCCGACCGGTGACCTTTGAATAGACCGCGGTCAAATCCTGCATCATGAAACCGCGCCCGAGGCGGGTTCCCATGATCCCGGGATGCAGAACATCCTCGTTGTCCGACAGCATCAGGAAATTATCAAAAATCCAGCCCTGATCGGCGCGCAACTGTGGTTTCGGCATCTCAACTCACTCCCTCTGTTCGTCGCTTGCCGCGACATTTTCAACTTTTTCCACTTTACGACAATATGTCCGTACACGTCATACTTGCAGGTACAAAAAAGGAAAAGAGCCCGACATGCCCCCCACGCCAGATATTCGCTTGGAATTCACCCCGCCCGTCGCCCTGATCCGAATTGACTGCCCCGATGCACTCAACCGGCTCAACCCGACTTCCCTCGTATATCTGGGAGAAATGGTCGAGACTCTGCGCAAGCGTGACGACATCCACGCCGTCGTGGTCACCGGCACCGGGGATGACTGGTTTTCGGCGGGCCTGATGAATGCCGAAATCCGGGCCGGCATGACCAAGCACGAGGTTCTCGATTATGTGGTGGATGCCAATCACATCTTCGATGCCCTCGAAGCCCTGCCCCAAATCACCATCGCGGCGATCAACGGAAAGATCATGGCCGGTGCATCAGAACTGGCGCTGGCCTGCGACATCAGGATTGCAGGCGCGCATTCAACCCTCATGCTGCCCGAAGCGCGCTGGGGTGGTTTCCCGGGCGCCGGTGGCCCCCATCGCCTGCCCATGGCGGTCGGCCATGCCCATGCCCTGGAACTGATCGCAACGGGGAAGGAAATCGATGCACCAGAGATGGAACGGATCGGTTTTGTTCAGCACATCCATCCCAAAGGCACTGTACTCACCGCCGCGATGGATACCGCGCAGACCATTGGAGCCAACGGGCCGTTGGCCACGCGCGGTGCCAAAACGATTGCGCGGGCGCGCCGCGAACCCGGGTTCCGGGCGGCACGCGAACTCTCCGATACTCTTCGCCATGCTCTGGAATGGAGCCAGGATGTCGATGAAGGTCTCGCAGCCGCCCAGGAAGGTCGCCCTCCCAAATTCACCGGCAAATAGGAGCCCTGCCATGCGAAACACCTGCGGGACCTTATTGCTGGTCCTGGCCTCGATGTTGGTTACCACGACAGCGCGGGCTGACGCCATAGACGGGAACTGGTGCCACACCAGCCATGGCAATCTTGAAATCCGGGGTGAAAACATCATCACCCCGGGCGGAACCCAGATGACCGGTGCCTATACCCGACATACGTTTCGCTATGTTTCTCCTGCCGGTGAGCGTGCGGCCAACCAGACCATCAACATGGCGATCGTCGACGATGAAACACTTCACCTGATTGTCGAGGGCACGGATAGCGGGATCGAAGTGTGGCAGCGATGCCGGGTGAATGTCAGCCAGGTCGCAGGCTCGACCTCTGCAACGACTACGCGCTAACTTGCGCGCAACAAGAATGAACCAGATGAATTAGGGGAACGTGATGGCGGAATTCAGTGCAGCCGATCTGGCCGTGGAAGATCAGTACAAGTTGATGAGCGGGGCCATCATCCCCCGCCCCATCGCGCTCACGGTGACCCAAGGGCCGGATGGGCCGAACGTGGCGCCGTTCAGCTTTTTCAACTGCATCGGCGTTTCTCCGCCCATGTTCATGATCGCCTGCAGCCCGAAAACCGGGCCGAAATCAGGCGGCGGCAATGGTGAAGTCAAGGACACGGTCGCCAATCTGCGGGACCACCCGGAGATGGTGGTCCATATCGTGGACTATGAGCTGCGCAACAAGATGAATGCATGCGCGCTGGATTTTGACCGTGATGTGAACGAAGCCGAGATCGCCGGGTTCAATATGGCCCCTTCCGTGGTCGTCAAACCGCCGCGCATCACCGACTGCCGGGTGCAACTTGAAAGCAGGCTTATCGAGATCAAGGAAATGGGAACGCTACCCTACTATCTGATCCTCGGCGAAGTGGTCCACTTCCATATGGACG
>JAURLR010000382.1 GCA_030831135.1 Alphaproteobacteria bacterium | reverse complement strand
GGTTTCCTGCTTGCAGCACTCGCGTTGGCACCCTGGGCAACAGCGGCTGCACTTCGGCAGGCAATCGAGTAACATCACCCCAACACATCACGGATCTGAGCCCTTGTTTCATCGCTTCGCCAATCCCGCCCGATTTTCACGTATCGCCGCACGGGTGCTGCCCTGGTCAACCGCAGCCACACTCGCGCTGTTTGTGATCGGCATCTATTTCGCGCTGTTCGCCTCACCGGCGGACTATCAGCAGGGCGAGACGGTACGCATCATGTATGTCCATGTGCCCTCCGCCTGGATAGCAATGGGCTGTTACACCTTTATCGCCGTGATGAGCGCGGTTGCGCTGATCTGGAAACACCCGCTGGCCGATATCGCCGCGCGGGCCGCGGCACCGCTGGGTGCGGGATTCACCCTGATCGTGCTGATCACGGGAAGCCTCTGGGGCAAACCGACCTGGGGCACCTGGTGGGTGTGGGATGCCCGCCTGACATCGGTTCTCGTGCTGTTTTTCCTGTATCTGGGCCATATTGCCCTGACCAACGCCTTCGACAACCCGCAGCGGGGCGCGCGCGCCGCCGCCGTGCTGGCACTGGTCGGGTTTGTGAACATCCCGATCATCAAATTCTCAGTCGACTGGTGGAACACCCTGCACCAGCCCGCCAGCATCACGCGCCTTGACGCCCCGGCCATCGATCCCGCGATGCTGACTCCCCTTCTGGTCATGGCACTCGCCTTCACGGCGTACTTCATCACCATGCTTCTGGTCCGGA
The DNA here is from genome assembly GCA_030831135.1 of Alphaproteobacteria bacterium. GTDB lineage: Bacteria > Pseudomonadota > Alphaproteobacteria > UBA6615 > UBA6615 > JABJAG01. Next base: position 4,031 of record JAURLR010000382.1, on the reverse strand, counting down.
TGCGGGCCGATCTCAATGCGGCAAGGGCGCGCGCGCTGCGACTTTCAGCCGCGGAATAAGCACTGACACGTGACGTTTCGCGCGTTGCGGTAAATTCTCCAAAGACCTATCTAGCGATTACGATGACACCCCTGTCGAAGGATGAAGAACCGTGAAATCTCTGATTGTTACCGCCGCTTTTTCTCTCGCCGCACTGGCTGCGCCCACTTTCGCTCAGGCGCAGGACATCGCTGCCGGCGAAAAAGTATTCAAGCGCTGCGTCTCCTGCCACACGGTTGATGAGGGTGGCCGCAACAAGGTCGGACCGAACCTCTGGAAAATTTTTGGCAGCACCGCCGGGCAACGCGACATCGGCTACAAATATTCCGCCGCCATGCAGGAGTCGGGAATTGTCTGGGACGACGCCACCATGGCGGCCTACCTGGAAAACCCCCGCAAGGTCTTGCCGAAAACCCGCATGGCCTTTCCCGGCCTGAAGAAGGCCGATCAGCGTGACGATGTCATCGCCTATCTGAAAAGCGTGACCCAGTAGGTCGAAACGGCATCAACGCCACATCAATGTGATGTCGTGGAGGCAGGGCGAAACGGTCTCCACGGGGTACGACGGGTAAGTGTTTTCGTCGCGTCTTGCCGCGCATCTTGAAGGGATGGTTCCGGAAACGTGGAAAACATCATGAAGTTTCTTGATATGGGCGGCCACGCCGCCTTTGTGTGGCCCGCGCTCGGCGTCGCGGCGCTAATTCTGCTGGTCATGACAGTGACCAGCCTGCGCGGGTTGCGGGCCAGCGAAGCTGCCCTGCGCGGCGCGGAAGCTCAGGCCCCGCACCGCCGTGCGCGCGCCAACCCGATGGAACACGAAGCATGAAACGCAAACACCGCCGTCTTTTTGTGGTTCTGACGTCGCTGGGCCTGCTGGGTGCCGCCTCGGCCCTCGTCCTGTCGGCGGTCGAGGACAGCCTTGTCTTCTTCTATACGCCTTCCGACCTTGCCGAGCGCAGCACTCCGCCCGAAAACTTGTTCCGTCTTGGCGGGTTGGTCGAGGAAGGCAGCGTTCGCCGGGACGGCAGCACCACGCATTTCCGGGTCACAGACCTCAAGCGCGCCCTTCCGGCGAGCTACACCGGTGTCCTGCCGGACCTGTTCCGCGAGGGGCAAGGCGTGGTAGCAGAGGGAACATTATCGGCCGATGGAAGCTTCACCGCCCGTGAAGTCCTGGCCAAGCACGATGAAACCTATATGCCCAAGGAAGTCGCCGACGCGCTGCGTGAAAGCGGCCAGTGGCGTGACGGAGACGCCAAGCCATGATCGCGGAAATCGGCCAGTTCGTCCTGATCCTCACCCTCGTGCTGGCTGCTGTCCAGGCGACCCTGCCGCTCTGGGGTGCCGCACGCGGCGATGCCGCACTCATGGCACTGGCCGACCGCACAGCGATTGGTCAGGCCGCAATGCTGCTGATTGCCTTTGCCGCCCTGACCTATGGCTTTGTGACCTCGGACTTCTCGCTTGCTGTGGTGTATCAGAACAGCCACTCCCTCAAGCCGATGCTCTACAAAATCAGCGGCGTCTGGGGGAATCACGAAGGCTCCATGCTTCTCTGGATCCTCGTGCTCGCCCTGTTCAGCGCGGCTGTTGCCCTGTTCGGGCCAAACCTGCCACCCAGCCTGAAAGCGCGCGTTCTGGCCGTGCAGGCGATGGTCGGGCTCGGCTTTCTGGCCTTCATCATTTTTACCTCCAATCCCTTTGCACGCCTGTCGCCGACGCCGCTTGACGGCACCGGCCTGAACCCGCTGCTGCAGGACCCCGGCCTCGCCTTCCATCCGCCACTTCTCTATCTGGGCTATGTCGGGTTTTCGATGGCCTTCTCTTTCGCGGTCGCCGCCCTCATCGAGGGCAAGGTCGATGCCGCCTGGGCCCGCTGGGTACGCCCCTGGACACTCGCCGCCTGGACCTTCCTGACCGCAGGAATCGCGCTTGGCAGCTGGTGGGCCTATTACGAACTGGGTTGGGGCGGCTGGTGGTTCTGGGACCCGGTTGAAAATGCCAGCTTCATTCCGTGGCTCTTCGGCACGGCCCTGCTCCATTCGGCCATCATCGTCGAGAAGCGCGATGCGCTGAAAAGCTGGACCATCCTGCTGGCCATCATCACCTTCTCCATGAGCCTGCTGGGCACCTTCCTCGTGCGTTCGGGCGTCCTCACATCGGTACATGCCTTCGCCGTGGACCCCGAGCGCGGGGTCTTCATTCTCGGTATCCTGATCCTGACCATTGGCAGCGCGTTGACACTGTTCGCGATTCGGGCCCCCGGCATGAAGGGCGGCGGATTGTTCGCGCCGGTCAGCCGAGAGGGGGCGCTGGTCGCCAATAACATGCTGCTGACCGTTGCGGCCGGAACAGTTCTTCTCGGCACGCTGTATCCGCTGATACTCGAAGGCCTGTCGGGCGGCGCCACAAAAGTTTCTGTGGGACCGCCGTTTTTCAACGCCACGTTCGGCCCCATCATGGTGCCGCTCGTGATGATGATGGCTGTCGGACCCCTGCTGGCCTGGAAGCGTGGCAACCTGAAAACCGTCGCACCCAAACTCGTCCCCGCAGCGATCGCGACGGTTCTGGCCATTGTGGTGACATTTGCACTCGTGCCTGACGGCCCGGTTCTCGCGCCCTTTGCAATGGGCCTGGCGGCCTGGCTGGCGGCAGGTACGCTGGCGGAATGGGCGGGGCGCATCAAGCTCTTCATCGTGCCGCTTGCCGATAGCTGGCGACGTCTCGCGGGAATGCCGCGTTCGGCCAGCGGCATGACGCTGGCCCATCTCGGGCTTGCGATCATGATTGTGGGCATCACCGGCTCATCGGCCTGGCGCGTGGAACTGGTCACCACACTGGCACCTGGACAAAGCGCGGATGGCGCCGGCTATACGGTTACGCTGGCTGAAGTCACGCGGGGAAGGGGACCAAACTACAACTACGAGCGCGGTCTGCTCAAAATCAGTGACAAGGGCCGGGAGATCACGACCCTGACCGCGGAGCGCCGATTCTTCCCGGTTGCCAACCAGACCACCACAGAGGCCGGCATCCACACCACCATTCTGGCCGACCTCTATGGTGTGATCGGCGAACCCGGGCGCACGCCTGAGACGGCGAACGCCTGGACCGTCCGGTTTTTCGTCAATCCGCTGGTCCCCTGGATATGGCTCGGTGCCATGGTCATGGTGTTTGGTGGTTCTCTCTCGCTGACAGATCGACGCCACCGGGTCGGCGCACCACGTCGCGGACGGACAACCGCCGCGGCACAACCGCTTACTGCGGCAGCCGAGTAGCATCCATGCAACGGCTCGTTGTTTTTCTGCCCGTGGCGGTTTTTGCTGCCCTTGTGGGACTCATGATCTCGCTGCTGACCGATGCCGAGCGAAACGACGACCTCACGCGCCTGCCCTCGCCCCTGGTCGGCAAACCGGCACCGGAAATCACGCTGCCCGCTATAAACGCGACAATCCCCGGCGGGTTTTCGACAGCGGATCTGAAAGGTCAGGTCTCGCTGGTGAATGTATTTGCGTCCTGGTGCGTACCCTGTCTGGTCGAGCATCCGAATATCGCGCGGATCGCTGAACTTGGAACGCCGGTCTATGGTATCAATCACCGGGACAAGCCGGAGGCGGCGGACACATGGCTGCGACGCCACGGAAATCCGTATACTGCCGTCGGCGCCGACCTCGATGCCCGTGCGTCGATCGAGTGGGGGGTGACGGGCGTGCCCGAAACCTTCATCATCAATGCCAATGGCGTGGTCACCTACAAACATGTGGGCCCGATCACGCAGGACGCAATGGACAACAAGATCCTTCCGAAGTTGCGCGAAGCGGCAGGCGGATGAACAAACTTTATACGCTCCTGATTTTCACAATGATCGCGCTGGCCGCGCCCGCCGGTACTGCACAGGCCGTGCTGCCGGACGAAGTGCTCGACGATCCGGCACTCGAAGCGCGCGCACGTGCGATCTCGACGGAACTGCGCTGCGTGGTCTGCCAGAACCAGTC
>JAURLR010000381.1 GCA_030831135.1 Alphaproteobacteria bacterium | reverse complement strand
GGCCAGGGTCACGGGCATCGACGCGCTCGACCAGAACATCGAGATCGCTCGCTTGCATGCCGAAGAGGTCGGCCTGGATATCGACTACCGCGCCACAACCGCCGAAGATCTACGCGCCGGTGGCGAGAGCTTCGACATCGTCCTCAACATGGAAGTCGTCGAGCATGTTGCCAACCCCGCTGCCTTTCTGGGGGATTGCGGCCGGCTTGTGGCCCCGGGCGGTCTGGTCTTCGCAGCCACCCTCAACCGTACGGCCAAGGCCTTCGCTCTGGCCATCGTCGGCGGCGAATACGTGATGCGCTGGCTGCCGCGCGGCACCCACAACTGGCGCAAATTCGTGAAACCGTCCGAACTGGTCGACGGTCTGGCCGGCGGCGGCATCGAGATGCTCGAACTGACCGGCGTCGTCTTCAACCCGCTGACCGGGAAATGGTCCCAGAACCCGGGCGATCTGAACGTCAGTTACATGGGTGTGGGCCGCAAGGCAGCCTGATCGGGACTGTTTCTGGCATTCACGTCCCGACGCCCGCGGCACCCGTCATTGCGAGGCGCGAAGCAACGAAGCAATCCAGACATCTGCTGGATCGCCGCGCCCCTGACGGGGCTCGCGATGACGGTTTGAACGGCATCACGCCCGCACGTATTGCGGCCATGACGGTTTGGGATTGGCGAATCTAGCTGTCGGTGCGCTTGGGCCAGGGCAGGCGGCCGACCGGGACGCCTTCCTCGGCGAGGTCCTTGGCTTCTTCCTCGGACGCGTTGCCGTAGATCGGGCGTTCCTCGGATTCTCCGTAATAGATCTTCCGCGCTTCGTCGGGAAACTCGTTGCCGACATCATCGAAATTGGTTTCGACATAGTCACGGACTTCGCCGAGCATCGCGCGAAGCTTCTTGGCCTGCTCGGCCTTCTCGATTCGCGTATTGCGCACCTCACCCTTGGTGCCGAGGGATGGTGCCATGAGGGACTTCTCGACATGAGCATCGCCACAGACCGGGCATTCGATCAGGTGCTTCTTGGCCTGCTTGTCAAAATCCGCCGAGTTCTGAAACCAGCCCTCGAACTCGTGGTCTTCTGCACAGATCAGATTAAAACTAATCATTTGATTTCAATCCAGATGACAGCCCCGCCTGCAATAGCGGCGCGCCTCAAGAAATGGTGCTATTTCAGACATAAAACAAGCGGGAAAACATCGCCGACATGTCTCCAGACCAGCACAATCAGTCCCCGCCCTCGCCATGGGTTGTCAGGTTTTCAGCCCTCGTCTCCGCACCGGTGCTCGATCTGGCCTGCGGGGCAGGACGCCATGTCGGGTTCCTGACCGGGCGCGGCGTAGCTGTCACGGCCGTCGATCGCGATCTGTCACGGCTGGGCGACTTGCGGGACCACGCCGGGGTGACCGCCATCGCGGCCGATCTTGAATCCGGCACAGCCCCCTGGCGTCCCGAACCGGGCGCCTATGGCGGCGTGATCGTCACCAATTATCTGTATCGCCCGCTGCTGCCCGCGCTGGTCGCCGCGCTGAAACCGGGCGGCGTGCTGATCTATGAAACCTTTGCCCAGGGCAACGAAGCTTTGGGGAAACCATCGAACCCCGACTTCCTGCTGCATCCCGGCGAATTGCTGGATGCTGTGCAGGGCCGGCTGACCGTGGTCGCCTATGAACACGGCACGGTCATGCAGCCGCGCCCCGCCGTGATCCAGAGAATTTGCGCGGTTCAGGCGAGCCCGAGCTTGGCGTCGAGCTTACCGCTGGAGTCCAGCGCATAAAGGTCATCGCAGCCGCCGATATGTTCACCATCGATGAATATCTGCGGCACCGTGTGGCTGCCATTGGCGCGCTTGAGCATTTCCTGCTTCTTGGCGGAATTGAAGCTGACATCGGTCTCTTCGAAGTCGACGCCCTTTTCCTTGAGCAAGCGCTTTGCGGCGGAACAGAAGCCGCACAACATTCCGGTATAGATTTCGACCTTGGCCATTTTTCACTCTCCGTGGATCGGTTGCCCGATATCGTTTCCCGATATCTAGGCAACCCGACCCGGTTTGGCCAGAGGTCTGCACATATCGGGCTTCACAAGACCGTCATGTCATGGGTCGCCGCAGCATCCTTGGAGACGGCGCTCCGCGCCTCCTCAGGATGAGGACGAGTGAACCCAATCACCTCATCCTGAGGAGCGAGCAAGGCGAGCGTCTCGAAGGATGCTGCGGCAAACCAACCACTATTGCGGCCGGTCGACCCGGGCCAGCACCAGCGCATCAACGCCCCCCGCGCCCGCTTTCAGCAAGGCCCGTGTGCAGGCCTCCAGCGTGGCGCCGGTCGTGTAGACATCATCGATCAAAAGGACCCGACGCCCTTCGAGCATCGGGGTATGGCGCGCCGGAACTGCGAACGCACCACGCACATTGCGGCGTCGATCCGAAGCATTCAGCCCGCCCTGGGTCGGGGTCGCGCGGTGGCGCTGCAGCAGGTCTGCCCGGAATTTCTCCATGCATCCTGCTTCACGGGCAAGCGCCTGTGCCAGCAAGGCCGACTGGTTGAACCGTCGTCGCCAAAGCCGCAGACGATGCAGCGGCACCGGGGCAATCAGGTCAGCTTCCGCGATGAGCTCCCGGCCCGCCCGCGCCAGCCAGCGCCCGAAGGCGGGCGCGCCATGGGTCCGGTCCCGGTGCTTGAGGCCTGTGACGAGGTCGCGGCTGACATCATTGTAGAGAAAGACTGCGCGCGCCCGTTCGAATACCGGCCGCGCACGCACACAGGCACCACACAGCGCATCGGGACCATGATCGAATTCGAACGGCACTCCGCAGGCATGGCAGAACGGCGCAGACACAAAGGCCGCGCCATCCCAGCAGGCCCCGCACAACGCGCCGGGTTCAGAGACCAGCGCATCGCAGGCCAGACATTGAGGGGGCAAGACGGTATCGAGAGCCGTGCGCGAAATCGCCCGCACCGCGCTTGAAATTCCCGCCGCTGAACGCAACATGCTGTCCATGTCGCATTCTGGCCCCGGCAGGGCCGGCGGAGTCAATCACCAACACTCCCGATGCTTTGCGGCTTCTTCAACGGCGTGCGATATACAACCATGACCGGACCCGAGGCCATATTTGACCGCGCCCTGATGCGTCAACGCCGCGACCGCATCGCGCCGGGCTTCGATGCCCATGATTTCCTTTTTCGCGAAATTGCCGAACGCCTTGCCGAACGGGCCGGGGACGTGCGACGGGAATTTCCGCTTGCGCTTGATGCCGGGTGCCGCACCGGGTTGTTCACCCAGGCCGCGCGAGCGATCATCCCGGGCAAGATCGCGGGCTTTGTCCAGAGCGAGTTTGCCCCGGGCTTTGCCCGGACCGCGCACGCACGAACCGGCGTGCCCACAGTGATCGCCGATGACGAGGCCCTGCCCTTTGCGCCGGCCAGCTTCGATCTGGTAACCAGCTGCGCCGTGCTGCAGGGGCTCAACGATGTCCCCGGCGCGCTGCTGCAATTGCGCCAGTCCCTGAAACCGGACGGGCTGTTTCTCGGCGCGCTTCTGGGCGGCGAAACCCTGCATGAACTGCGGCAAGCCTTGCTGGCCGCCGAAGCCGAGATCGAAGGTGGTGCCAGCCCTCGGGTTGCCCCCTTTGCCGAACTCGCCGATGCCGCCGGGCTGCTGCAGCGCGCGGGCTTCTCCCTGCCGGTCGCTGATCTCGATCCCATCGATGTCAGCTACGACAACGCCTTCAAGCTGATGCATGATTTGCGCGGCATGGGAGAGGCCAATACGCGTCTCGACCGGCGGCGCACGCCCACCCGCCGGGCCACCCTGTTGCGGGCCGCCGAAATCTACGCCGAACGCTTTGCCGACGCCGATGGCCGCATCCACGCCACGTTTGATGTGTTTTTCCTGACCGGCTGGGCCCCGGCCGAAAGCCAGCCCCAACCATTGCGACCGGGCAGCGCACAGACCCGCCTGGCCGACGCGCTGGACACGACCGAACGCGCGCTCGATGAGAAAACCAGTGCGGCCTTCCCCGTCCGTCCCCCCACACCAGACCGGAACTGATCGATGCCCCAACCCGCCGCACCGCTCGCCCTTTCGACCGTGCTCGCCCATGCCTACAGGTTCCTGTGGCAAAACCGGCAGGACTTCCTGGCCTATGCCTTTCTGCCGGTGGTGCTGGTCGCAGCTGTGAAGACGCTCACCCTGTGGGCATCGGGCGAATGGCAGTTGGTGTTTGAACCGGCCCCCGCCCCGCAAAACCAGGCCGACGCCACAGCGCAGATCCTCGAACTCACACCGGCCGACCTGGTCAATCTGGTCGTCACGCTGGCGACCTATGTGATGTTTGCTGTCGCATGGCACCGCAAGTTCCTGATCGGCAACGAGGGCAACACCGTGGGCGCAGCCCTGCGCTGGAGCAACCGGCACTGGCGGTTTCTGGCGCGCTTCATTCTGTTGCTGCTGATCGTGATCGTCGCTTCGACGGTGCTGTCGTTTCCGCTAAGCGCCATCGGCGCCGGTAACCCGGCGATTGCCCCCTTCGCGATTCTGGCCGTGCTGACCCTTGTCGGCCTGCTTTATGGCCGGTTGCTGCTGATCGTCCCGGCCGCCGCCACCGACACGCCGCTCGGCCTGAAGGACTCCATCGATCGCACAAAAGGGCGCAGCTGGCTGATGCTCGGCGTTGCCGTGATGCCGCCCCTGCCCGCCATGCTGGTCATGCTGCTGGTCTCGTTCCTGCTGGCAAACCTGTTCATTCCGCTGTTCGGGGCATCGGTATCCCTGCTGCTGGTGATGACCCTGATCCAGCAAGCCATCGTCTTTGCCGGGATTGCCGCCGGCGTGACGGCGCTGTCCATCGTGCACCGCGAACTTTCAGGCACCCGTCCGGCGGGAACCGCCTGACCGCGCAACGACTTTACCCACACCCGGGCGCTTGATCCGTTTCGAGCCCGCATGCGAGCGTTTCCCCTGACAACGGGGCAAGGGGAAACGCGCGATGTACAAACTTCCGGTCTGGGGGACGGTTTCCACCGTTTACGGCTTTATCTGGCACGAACGTATGGCGTGGTTCAAATTTGCGCTGGCCATACTAGCGATTGTCCTGATCGGCTTCGCACTCATGATGCTTCAGGTTTTCGGGCTCAGCTTGATCTCAGACGATATGGAAGGAAGCGGTCTCGGGATCGTCCTATTCATGTTGATCATGCTTTTTTTTTCTGGCTTACGCCGCATTGTTCCTGACCTTCACGGTCGCGTGGCACCGGCACTATCTGCTTTGGCCCGAACCGACATCTGTACGCGAACTTTTCATGTGGTCCAGACGTCACTGGGTTTTCCTCGGCCGATCCCTTCTGATCGGGTTGATCGGCGTGATCAGCTACCTCGTCATAGGGGCCGCTGTCACAGCTGTCGCAGGGCCGGTTATCTTCCAGGTGTTCAGCGATGACCCGCAGACCCTCTTCAGCATCAGCACATTCATCGGCCTATGGGCTATGCAGCTCATCATTCTCGTTCTGGTGCTGGCGGTTCTTGCCGGATTGTTACCGAGTCTCCCGGCTGCTGCCATCGAAGACTGGATGATCGGACTGGGCAAGGCGATGTCGCTGAGCCGGGGCAATCGCTTGCGGATTTGTGGTGTTCTGATTTTGGGCTCAGTGATCCCGTTCCACGGTATTCAGGGAATCATATCGCTCGTTGTTCTGAACAGTATGTTCAGTGGTGCTGAAGACCAGATTCGCGTCGCGATGGAGATGGCCGCGTCTCCACTTCTACAGATCGGGCTGAACTTCGTATCGTTCTTCTTCTCGTTCCTGGGAATCGCCATTGGTGTTTCGCTGCTGACCGCCTACTATCAGCAACTGCGCGACAACGTCCCGCTCGGAAGCGAGTCTCCCAGCGCCTAAAGCAAATCCTGCAGCTGGGCGACCAGCGGCACATCCGCCGGGGGCATCGGGTAGTCCCGCAGGGCGTTCGGGCGGACCCAGGCCAGGGTCTGGCCCTCCCGGGAGGTCGGCGTGCCGTGCCATTTTCGGCAGACGAACAGCGGCATCAGCAGATGGAAATCGTCATAGGCGTGGCTGGCAAAGCCGATCGGGGCGAGGCAGCTTGCATGGGTGTCGATGCCCAGCTCCTCGTCCAGCTCGCGGATCAGGGCGGCCTCGGGGGTTTCACCGGGATCGATCTTGCCCCCCGGGAATTCCCACAGACCCGCCATGGACTTCCCTTCGGGCCGCTGGGCCAGGAGCACACGGTTGTCGGCATCGAGCAGCGCGACAGCGCTGACCAGCACGATGGGCCGGTCACCCACGGGCGTTAGCTCCGGTAATCGGCGTTGATCGCGATATAGCCGTCGGTCAGGTCGCAGGTCCACACGGTGCCGCGCCCGCGCCCGATACCCAGATCCACATCGATGGTGATCTCGTCACCCTTCATATGGGCGGCCACGGGGGTTTCATCGTAATCGGGCACCAGCTGTCCGTCGCGGGTGATCGCCACGCCACCGACACTGACCGAGAGCTTGTCGCGGTCCGCCTTCTCGCCTGCCTTGCCGACGGCCATGACGATGCGGCCCCAGTTGGCGTCCTCGCCCGCAATCGCGGTCTTGACCAGCGGTGAGTTCGCAATCGCCAGACCGATCACCCGCGCCGCGCGCTTGGACTCGGCACCGGCGACATTGATGGTCACGAATTTCTGTGCGCCCTCACCATCCCGCACGATCTGCTGGGCGAGGTCGACGAAGATATCCTTGAGCGCCGCCTTGAAGTCCTTGAGCACCTTGTCGCTCGCGCTGGAAACACGAGGCTGGCCCTTGACCTGCCCGGTGGCAAACATCAGCAGGGTGTCGGAGGTCGAGGTGTCGCTGTCGACGGTAATGGCGTTGAAGGATTCATCCGTCGCATTGCGCACCAGACGCTGCAAGACAGGCGCGGGGATCTTTGCGTCCGTGAAGACGAAGCCGAGCATCGTCGCCATGTCCGGCGCGATCATGCCCGAGCCCTTGGCAAAGCCCGAAAGCGTGACCTCGGCTTTGCCGATCATCACCTTGCGTGTGGCCGCCTTGGGGAAGGTGTCGGTGGTCATGATGGCTTCGGCGGCGTTGCGCCAGCCCTTGGCCGAGAGGAACCGCTTCATGCCCGCGAGCTTGCTGGCCACATAGTCTGGCGAGCGCGGCTGTCCGATCACGCCAGTCGAGGCTATATAGACGTCCTGCGCGCGGCAGCCGAACAGGTTGGCAGCCTCGCCTGCGGTCTGGGCAACCTGCAAATCACCGGCATTGCCGGTAAAGGCATTGGCATTGCCGGAATTGACCACCAGCACGCGGGCCTTGCCGCGCGGCAGGATGGCGCGGCACCAGTCGACGGGCGCCGAGGGGCATTTGGAACGCGTCAGCACACCGGCAGCCGTCGTCCCCGGCGCGAGTTCGGCGACCATCAGGTCCTTCACGCCCTTGTGTTTCTTGAGCCCCATCGCACGGCCCGCCAGCCGGACGCCGGCCACCGGCCCGAGCGTGGGAAAGCGGGACGGCGCCAATGGCGAGCGCGCAAGCGCCTTCTTTGGCGGCGCGGTATTTGCTGTGGTGGATATGGCCATGGTGAAACCCCCGAAACAGTTGACCGGGAGTTACCTTAACACGCGGCGTCGCGCTATTGTTTTGGTGCGTCCACAATCGGCGAGCCGTCGATGTTGAAGAGTTCAACCTCGGAATCGGCACGTAACGCCGCCATATGCGCGGCGATCAGATCGCGCGTCAACCGCTGTTCGATTTGCGCCCGCGATTCTTCAAAGCTCGGAGCGGGCTGACGGCGCTTGTCGATCACCTTGATGACATGCCAGCCGAACTCGGTCTGGACAGGCTCCGGGCCGACGTCACCGGGTTCCAGTGCAAAGGCGGCGTT
>JAURLR010000380.1 GCA_030831135.1 Alphaproteobacteria bacterium | reverse complement strand
GGATATTCTTGTACTCGTGCGCCAGCGCGGGGCCTTTGTCGAATCCCTCGTGCGCGCGCTGAAAACCCGCAACGTCCCGGTGGCCGGTGTCGACCGCATGGTGCTGACCGAGCAGATTGCGGTGATGGACCTCCTCGCGCTGGGCGAGTTCCTGTTGCTGCCCGAGGATGACCTGACGCTCGCGACGCTTCTGAAAAGCCCGCTTCTCGGGTTTGACGAGGAGATGCTGTTCGAACTCGCCTATGACCGCGGCGACCGCTCGCTCTGGGAGACGCTGCAGGCACGGCACAGCGAAACGCCGGAGTTCGGGTCGGCGGCCGAATACCTCAAGGATCTGCGTGGGCGGGTCGATCTGGAGCGGCCCTATGAGCTGTTTGCCGGGGTGCTGTCGCGGGGCGGGAGGGCGCGAATCTACGCGCGTCTGGGGCCGGACGCGGCGGACCCGATCGATGAATTCCTATCCCTGGCACTGTCCTTCGAGAGTTCCCATACGCCATCGCTGCAAAGCTTCCTGCATTGGGTGACGGCCGGACAGGCGGAAGTGAAGCGGGACCTTGATCAGACAGGGGGCGCGGTCCGGGTGATGACGGTTCACGGGGCCAAGGGGCTTGAGGCTCCGATTGTCTTCCTGCCCGATACCACGCGGTTGCCCCGCAATTTGCCGAGCCTGCTCTGGAACGAAGAGAGCGATGGTGTCCCTTTCGTGGTCTGGCTGCCCCGGGTGGATGATGCCGATACGCAAACCCTTGGCTTGCGTGACGCGGTGCGTCGGCGGCAACTCGAAGAACACCGCCGGTTGCTCTATGTGGCCATGACCCGGGCCGAGGAACGGCTCTACGTGTGTGGCTGGAACGAACCGGGGGAAGGTTCCTGGTATGCGCTGGTACAGGCGGCGATGAACGCAATTGCCCAGCCGGTCGAAATGCCGTTGCTGGCCGAAATCGGGCTGGCAGAGACCACGATGCTCCGGCTCGAGGCGTCCCAACGCGGTCCGGTCGGTGACCGGGATACGGTACCGGTTTCCGACATTCCCGTACTTCCGGGCTGGGCGCGCTTGCCGGCACCCGATGAGCCAAGCCCGCCGCGTCCGCTCGCACCTTCCGATCCGGGCGAGAACCCGCCTGTGCGCGCGCCTGTCGACCGGGCCGAGGATCCGCAGCGATTTGTCCGGGGCAATATTCTCCATCGGCTCCTGCAATGGTTGCCGGAACTGGAGGCTTCGTTCCGTCGGGACGCGGCCCTGCGCTATCTGGCGCGGCCTGTCTTCGGACTGAACGAAGACGGGCAGCACGCGATCACCGAGGAAGTCTTCTCGGTTCTCGAAGCGCCGGAATTCTCACATCTGTTCGGGCCGGGCAGTGTGGCCGAAGTTGCCATCACCGGGACCGCACCCCGGCGGGATGGTTCGGTCAATGTCATCTCTGGTCAGATCGACCGGCTGGTGGTTTATGACGGGTCAATATCGATCATTGACTACAAGTCCAACCGCCCGCCGCCCGATCATCCCGATGCTGTGGCAGCGGTCTATCTGCGCCAAATGGCAGCCTACCGGCATGTGATCCGGGATGCCTGGCCCGGGCACAGGGTGCGGGCCTATTTGCTCTGGACCGATGCTGCTCGCCTGGTGGAAATACCAGATCCGTTGCTCGATCTCCACGGGCCTGATTTACGCACAAGTGTTTGAACGTGCGAGTATGGCGCCATTCTTGACGCAACCCGGATGCAAACCTAGGTTCATTTCAGAAGATATTGCATGCGGGATTTCCCGTATTCGAACCAATCAACCAAAAGAGGCTGAACATGCCGTCCAAAGCGATTACCGACGACTCCTTCGAAACCGACGTCCTGCAGTCCGACAAGCCCGTGCTCGTCGACTTCTGGGCCGAGTGGTGTGGCCCCTGCAAGCAGATCGGTCCGACCCTCGAGGAGCTGTCCGACGACAAGGACGGCTTGATTGTGGTCGCCAAACTCAACATCGATGACAACCCGATGACCCCGTCCAAATACGGCGTGCGCGGAATCCCGACCCTGCTCCTGTTCAAGGATGGTCAGGTGGCGTCGATGAAAGTGGGCAGCCTTCCCAAAAGCCAGATATATGATTGGGTCGATTCGGTTCTCTAGACCGGAGACGCATCGCATCATGAAAACCCCGCCATTTCGGCGGGGTTTTTGTTTGGCCGGTCGGGCGGATCAGCCGTTTGGCCGGGTCTGCTGGTAGCGCTCGAGAATCTGTCGGCCCTTCTCGTCATACATGAAGGACAGCAGCACGTAGCGGGACCCCTTGGTGACGTCGGTTGCCTCGTGCAGAAGATCGCAGGAGAAGATCGCGGCCTCGCCCGTACGCGGGCGGTAGCTGGCATATCCGTATTCGGGAAACCGCAAATCCCCACCCTCATGGTCCTCGGCGTTGAGGTTCAACGTCATGGCGAAGCGGCGGTGGGCGGTTCCCAGAGACGTGTTGTCGCGATGCGGGCGGAAGAAACCGCCGATATCGGCGTCGTAACGCACGATCTTGAACTCCTCGACGAACCGGATCGGGCAATGGAATGCCCGCTGGATTTCCGGCAGCACCCGTCGTTCGATCCGGCTGCCGATCGCACTCATAAGGTCTTTATCGACGACGTGATGATCGCGCCGCCGTTTGTTCTGTCCACTCGTGTCATGGACCATTTTCCCTTCGCTCATGCGCAGGGTGCCCGATGGTTCATTGCCGCGTGTCTCGAACTGTTCGATCAGCCACTTGCAGAAATCCGGGGAAAACACCTCCGGCAGGACAAGAATGGGCGGGTGCAGGGATGCCGGAAATGGCGCGACATCGGCCATTGCGGATATGTCTTCTGCCGCGCGCTGAGCAATCGGTGTGTCACCGGGGCGCAGCACCGAATGGATACGTTGGTCCGGCCCGCAAACAAAGCCAATCAGTTTGCCGCGCGCCCCGAAGCGCGTCGCAACCTTCTTGTCCTTGTCGGACAGGACAAAGAAATCGGGCTGGTGCGCCTCTGCCAGCTTCTGGACCAGCGGAACCGGATCGGCTGTTATGGCAAACAGATGTGCACTGGCTTCGAGCATGCCCGGGGCGGCGGCCAGCATCGCCTGAAATTCTGCCAGCGCGCCGGGATCCTTCTGGGTCGGAAACAAAAAAATGAACAACGGCCCGCCACGCGCCTTGTCCGCCAGGTTGATGATCACATCACGCTGATCGGGCAGGAAGAAATTCGGTGTCCGGTCACCGCGTTCCAGAAGGTCGGTCAGTTGCGGTGTGGTCATGCGCGCTCCTCAATGGGCACAGTAATGCCCGCCGTCGATCTGGTCCAACCAGGCGTCTCCGTTCTGGCGGTTGGCCGCCATCGCGGCCCCGATCAACAGGTGTGATCCGGCAATCAGAACCCGCGCTGGACCCTTTTCGTCGGTCACCGATGCCACCGCAGCCGGGACGGAGTCTGCCCCGCGCGCATCCAGTCCGGCTTGCCTGGCTTCGCGTATCAGTTCAGCAACGGGGCTGGCGCGCTCTTCGTTGGCGATGGGGACAGCCGTGGCCGTCTCCACAAGACCCCGGAAGGGTACCAGAAATCCCGGTATGTCCTTGTCGCCCAACACGGCAAACACCAGATGCAGGGGGCGGGGGTCACGCCGGTTGAGCGCCCGGAAGGCATCCGCGAGCGCCTGGGCACCCTGCGGGTTGTGGGCTGCGTCGAGCCAGAGCTCCCAGCCCTGCGGCAGAAGATCGGCCAGCGCGCCACGCTGGACCCATTCCATCCGGCCCGGCCATGTGACGTTGCGGATGCCGATGGCGACAGCGTCGCGCGCGATGCCCGGAAAACCGCAGATTTCGTGACAGGCCGCCGCCGCTGCGGCATTGTCGAGCTGGTGCCGCCCCGGCAGGCCCGGCGGGGGTAACGGCCAGACCGTTTCCGCGCGGCGATAGACGCCACCCCCATCATCGGTCGGGGTAATGTCCCATTCGTGACCGGCCCGGTACAGCGGCGCCCCGATGGCTTCCGCGGCTGCCGTGACAACCTCGACGACGCCGGGTTCCTGTGGCGCAAGGATTGAGGGTGTGCCCTTTTTCTGGATGGCGGCCTTTTCCCCGGCGATCGATTCAATATCGGGTCCAAGGAAGTTCATGTGGTCGAGGCCGATCCGCGTGATGACCGTGGCAGCGGGCTGGCGCACGACATTCGTCGCGTCAAAACGACCGCCGAGACCAGTTTCCAGAATCACGTAATCCGCCAGCGTTCGCGACATGGCCAGAAAGGCTGCGGCTGTCGTGATCTCGAACTCAGTCGCTGGCTTGCCAGCGTTCAGTGCTTCGACCTCCTCGAACAGCGCCAGCAGAGCGGCATCGCTCAGGGGCGCACCGGCGACGTGATAGCGCTCGGCAAACCGGATGAGATGGGGCGAGGTGTAGACACTGACCGTCTGTCCACCAACTTCGAGTGCGGCAGCCAGAAACGCGGAGACCGAGCCTTTGCCGTTCGTACCGGCGATATGGATGGTCGGCGGCAATGCATCCTGCGGATTGCCCAGATCGTCCAGCAGGCGATACATCCGGTCGAGTGAAAGGTCTATGCGGTCGGGATGGTAGCGCACGAAGCGCGCGAGGATCGCCTCAATCTCGCGGGACAGGTCATCCCCTGTCTCCGTGGATGTCCCGTCAGTCGGCATCGAGACTGGCGGCGGATTTTTGTTTGGGCCCGGGGATTGCGATCAAGCCGGCCGTTTCCGGGCCTTTCCGGTTGCGCAGCAGGGACAGCAGGCGGCCGATGGTGGCCGGGAGTTCGGCGCGGGGGACGACCATATCAACCATGCCGTGATCGCGCAGATATTCGGCGGTCTGGAATCCTTCGGGCAGTTCTTCGCGCACCGTATCCTGGATGACCCGCTTGCCGGCGAACCCGATCATGGCGCTGGGTTCGGCAATCTGGATGTCGCCCAGCATGGCGAAGGAGGCCGATACACCGCCTGTGGTCGGGTCGGTCAGCAGCACGATATAGGGCAATCCGGCTTCCCGGACCCGCTCGACGGCGATCACGGTGCGGGGCATCTGAACAAGGCTCAGCATGCCTTCCTGCATGCGGGCACCCCCTGAAGCTGGAACCGCGACCAGGGCCGCGTCAAGTTCGAGGGCGGTGTCGGCCGCCTTCAACAAGCCCGCGCCGACCGCCTGACCCATGGAGCCGCCCATGAAGGAGAAATCGAATGCGGCAATGACCGCAGCCTGCCCCTTGATCGTGCCATGCCCGACCATGATGGCTTCGCGTTCCCCGGATTTGGACTGGGCTTCCTTCAGGCGCTCGGTATAGCGGCGACTGTCCCGGAACTTCAGCGGGTCCGGCGTCACGGCGGGTAAGCTCACCGGCGTGAATGCGCCAGCATCGAAAAGCATTCCCAGGCGCTGGCGCGCGCTGATCCGCATGTGGTGTCCGCAGGCATGGCAGACGTGGAGATTTTCTTCCAGCTCCCGATGGAACAGCATCTGCTCGCAGGAGGGGCATTTGTGCCAGAGATTGTCCGGTACATCCTTGGCCCCGACGAGAGCCCGGATTTTGGGTCGGACGAATTCGGAGAGCCAGCTCACGCGTGCGTCCCCCGGTCCCTATTCGGCGGCCTGGCGTGTGGCGTTGCGCACGCCGCTCGACAGTTCCCGCGTGAAGTTCAGAACCTTTTCGACCAGCCCCGGCAAGGCCTTGCCGTCTGCATCCAGATTGTCCGCAATGGTCTGCACGATGGCCGATCCGACCACCGCCGCATCCGCGACCTCGGCGACGGCACCAGCCTGTTGAGGCGTCTTGATCCCGAAGCCGACGGCAACCGGCAAATCCGTATGGCGTTTCAGGCGGTCAACAGCAGCATGAATGGTGCCAGTGTCGGCCGATTTGGTGCCGGTGATCCCGGCGACAGCCACGTAGTAGACGAAGCCCGATGTGTTCGCGAGAACAGCGGGCAGGCGTATGTCATCGGTGGTGGGCGTCGCCAGCCGGATGAAGTGCATCCCCGCATCAAGTGCGGGCAGGCACAGTTCGGAATCTTCCTCGGGCGGCAGGTCCACCACGATCAGGCCGTCGACACCGGCCTCGCGGGCATCCGTCAGAAACTTCTCCACGCCGTAGATATAGATCGGATTGTAGTATCCCATCAGGATGATGGGCGTGTCCTGATCCTCGGCGCGGAATGCGCGTACCATCTCCAGCGTGCGCGTGACCCGCGCACCGCCGGCTTTGGCGCGCAGCCCGGCCGCCTGAATCGCCGGACCATCGGCCATGGGGTCGGAGTACATCACGCCGATTTCGATCATGTCGGCCCCGGCGGCAGGCAATCCCTTCAGAATTTCCAGAGAGGTGGCATAGTCCGGATCGGCGGCCATGATGAACGGCACGAAGGCCGCACGGCCTTCCTTGCGCAGGGTCGCAAAACGCGCTTCGACGCGCCCGCTGGTGGTGCCCCGGCTCACAGTTTAACCCCCAGTGCGTCGGCAACTGTGAAGACATCCTTGTCGCCGCGCCCGCACATGTTCATCACCATGAGATGATCGGCGGGTAGTTCGGGTGCAATCTTCCCGACATGGGCGAGCGCATGAGAGGGTTCGAGTGCAGGGATAATGCCCTCAAGCCGCGAGCAAAGCTGGAAACAGTCCAGAGCTTCGTCATCGGTCACCGAGACATATTCCACGCGGCCGCTGTCATTGAGCCAGGAATGCTCAGGGCCGATACCCGGATAGTCCAGCCCGGCCGAGATCGAATGGGCATCGATAATCTGGCCATCGTCATCCTGCAGCAGATAGGTGCGATTGCCGTGCAGAACGCCCGGCCTGCCACCCGTCAGCGATGCCGCATGTTGGCCGCTTTCGAGTCCGTGGCCAGCCGCCTCGACCCCGATGATGCGCACATCCTTGTCGTCGAGGAAGGGATAGAACAGCCCCATCGCGTTCGAGCCGCCGCCGATGCACGCCACCAGAGAATCCGGCAGGCGGCCTTCCGCAGCCATCATCTGTTCCCGGGTTTCGACGCCGATCACCGACTGGAAGTCCCGGACCATCGCGGGATAGGGATGGGGGCCCGCCACGGTGCCGATCAGGTAATAGGTGTCGTCTACATTCGATACCCAGTCCCTCAGCGCGTCGTTCATCGCGTCCTTGAGGGTCGCTGTACCGCTTGTCACGGGCACGACCTTTGCCCCGAGAAGCTTCATGCGGAACACAAAGGGCGCCTGCCGTTCGATATCGGGCGCGCCCATATAGACCACGCATTCCAGACCGAAGCGCGCGCAGACGGTCGCGGTGGCGACCCCGTGCTGGCCTGCGCCGGTCTCGGCGATGATGCGTTTCTTGCCCATCCGCCGGGCAAGCAGAATCTGGCCCATGCAGTTGTTGATCTTGTGCGCGCCGGTGTGGTTCAGCTCGTCGCGCTTGAAGTAGATTTTCGCGCCGCCGTAATGCTCGGTCAGGCGTTCGGCGAAATAGAGCGGGCTGGGGCGACCGACGTAATGTTTCAGGAATTCGTCGAGTTCGGCCTGAAACGAAGGGTCGGCTTTGGCAGCTTCGTAAGCCTTTTCTACCTCCAGAATCAGTGGCATCAGCGTCTCGGCGACGTAGCGGCCGCCAAAGATGCCAAAATGCCCGAATTCATCGGGTCCGGTGCGATAGCTGTTGGGTTCTGCGCTCATATCACTCGGGCGTGGTTATACATCAGGCGGGACGCACTCAACAGAGTGCAGATCAAAGGTTTTTCAGGGCGTCGAGGAATGCCTCGATCCGTGCCGGGTCCTTGCGCCCCGGTGCGGATTCGACCCCGGAGGAAACGTCGACCACGTGCGCGCCGGAGGCGGCCACGGCTGCGGCCACATTCTCGGGTTTGATTCCGCCGGCCAGCATCCATGGCACCGGCCATTCCTGACCGGCGAGCAACGTCCAGTCAAAGGACAGCGCATTTCCACCGGGCAGGGCGTTCGCCATGGTGTCTGGAGCCTTGGCGTCGAACATCAGCCAGTCGACGCTGCCGTCATAGGCATGTGCGGCGGCCACATCACCGACATCGGCGACCTTGATCGCTTTCATGACCGGGAGGCCGGTCCGCGTACGCAGTTCCCGGCAACGTTCCGGGGTTTCCGATCCGTGCAGCTGCAACATGTCGAGCCGAACCTCGGCGAGGACCGTGTCGATCAGCGCATTGTCCGGATCAACAAACAGGCCGACCTTGACCACGCCTTCGGGCACAAGGGCGGCGAGATCGGCGGCCTGCTGCGGGTCGAGCGCACGTGGGCTGGGGGGATAGAACACCAGCCCGACAAACGCCGCGCCCGACGCAACGGCCGATCGCATGGCGGTTTGATCGTTGATGCCGCAAATTTTGGCCTGAACGTTCACGGGGTCAGACCAAGTTCCGTGGTGATTCGTGCCGCGGCGGCGGCGGGGTCTTCGGCGCCGGTGATCGGGCGGCCGATCACGAGAATATCTGCGCCGCGTTCGCGGGCCTGAAGCGGTGTGGTGATCCGTTTTTGATCGCCGCTCGCCGCCCAGTCCGGGCGGATGCCGGGAACGACCAGTTTGAAATCCGGTCCGCAGGCCGCGCGGATCGGTGCGATCTCGGCGGGTGAGCAGACCACACCATCGAGACCGTGTTCCTGGGTCAGGCGGGCGAGCCGGACAACCTGTTCGGTGGCCGGTGGTGTCTGCCCCACAGCCTTCAGATCGCCATCATCCATGCTGGTAAGCACCGTCACGGCGATCACCAGTGGGCGGGATGCGCCCCCGGCATGTTCAGCGGCTTCCCGCGCGGCATCCAGCATGGCGGGGCCACCCGACGCGTGAACGTTCACGATCGAGGCACCAAGTCCGGCAACGGCCCGCACCGCGCCAGCGACCGTGTTGGGGATATCGTGAAACTTGAGATCGAGAAACACCGGCAGTCCCAGATCGACAATTGCACGGACGCCATCCGCGCCATTGGCCGAGAAGAACTCAAGCCCGGTTTTCACGCCGCCCACATGGCCGCGCACAGCGTTTGCCATGGCAACGGCCTGATCAAGGTCGGGCGTATCCAGAGCCACGAAGACCGGGTTTTCGCGAAGGTTTGGTGTGTTGGTCATAGTCCGTCTGCTTTTAGAGCATGATCTTCCCGGATGGAAACCATTCTGGCGCGTTGACGTCCTGCGCAAACCCGAACGGTCACGCGAGGGTCAGGATCCCGTCGCGTACCCGCAGCACTTCGGTCAGTGCAAGGAACAGATGATACAGGCTGGACGCCGGGGCAGTTTCGGAAAAGCCTTTGCCTTGCGTGTCCAGATGGTCCTGCCAGATGCCGTTTCCCGGTGCGAGATAGAGTTCGAACAGGCGATCGAGAAGCTCTTCCAGTCGCAGCGCCGCGGCGGTGTCATCGTGGAATTCCATGCGCGCGAGTTGCGCCTTGATGGCCTCGGTCTGGACCCAGAGGCGCTTGTTCTCGTCCAGCGAGGTGCCGTGGCGCAGCACCGAATCAAAGACCAGATCCGCAGCAGGGCCGGGGTTGCGGTCGACGCCGTGGGTCTCTGCAAACCGATAAAGCGCCTCGGATTCGGCGTGCACATCCTCACCCGTGGCCTGTGCGTATCGTTCGAGCAGCCAAACCCACTCGAAATGGTGTCCGGGTTCGATGATCTTGCCCATGGTGCCTGTGGCCGGCGCCCATGTGGCGTCGAAAAATTCGCCCAGCGTTCCGGTTTCACGATCAAAGAAACGGGACCGGAACAGGGCAAAGATATCCCGTGCGCGTCGCAGCCAGATGTCTTCGCCGGTGGTCGTGTGCCAGGCCAGAAAGGCTTCGAGCAGGTGCATATGCGGGTTCTGGCGGCGCGGCAGGTCACGGGTCGGGTTCTCGTGATACCCGCCATGTTCGAGATCGCCGAGATTGTCATCGAGAAAGGCCAGCGTGCGTTCGGCCCATTCGACGGCGGCGGCGTCACCCGTGGCACGGAAATGCCAGGCAAAGGCGAAGATCGCGAAGGCCTGTTCATAGGATTCGACCCGGGTATCGGCATGGCTGCCGTTCCGCTTGACCGAAAACACGAACCCGCCGTCTTCACGCCAGAACTGCCGGGTCAGGAAGTCGAAACCGTGATAGGCGGCTTCGAGTGCTGTCGGACCGTCCGTGGACGGTTCCCAGTCCAGCAGATGGGCGTGGCTGTAGACGTATATCTGACGCGCCTGAACCCGCATCCGCTTGTCGGCGTCAAGCAGCGGTCGTCCGTGGAGCGTGAGTTTTTCGGCAAAGCCCCCGGCTTCCGTGTCGAGACCCGCGTGGGACCAGAGCGGCAGGACTTCGTTTGCCAGCCAGTTTCGTATGTGTCGTGCATCGACCGTCATGAAGTCGTCTCTGTAATGAGGAGATTGGCGGCGGC
>JAURLR010000379.1 GCA_030831135.1 Alphaproteobacteria bacterium | reverse complement strand
TAGATCTCGCGGGCAGTCTTGTCGCGGCGTGCAGATACGAGCTTTGCCAGTAACCATCGAAAGGGCTGGGGCAGGGCAAAAATCTTGGGATCGTTGAACAGGTTGAACAGGAACGGTTTAATGTCGTCGGGTTTGTCCGGTCCGCCAAGATTGTAGAGAACAACGGCGGTGGTCATGCGCTCGCCCTCCAGTTGTGAATAATCTCGGCCAGCCGTTCGACATGGGCCGGCGGCGTTTCCTTGTTGATCCCGTGGGCCAGATTGAAAACGAACGGGCCGCCCTTCAGGCCTTCGAGAACCTCAAGCGCAGCGTCTTCCATTTCCAGACCCCCGGCCAGAAGATAGGCCGGATCAAAATTTCCCTGGACCGGGCAGATCGGTTGAATATCGCGTGCTGCTTCAGCAGGCGAGATCGATGAATCCAGCCCAACCGCATCGATCCCGGTTTGCCGGATATAATCCGGCAGTCGGGGACCGATCCCGCGGGCAAATCCGATGATCGGCGTATCGGGTGCCTTGGCCTTCACCGCTGCAACGATACGCGCGGTCGGCCCGCAAACCCAGTTGTCGAAATCGGCGGCCGGGACAGCGCTGGCCCAGGTATCAAACAATTGCAGCGCCTGTGCGCCGGCCTCGACCTGCGCGATGAGATAGGCAGAGGTGGATTCAACCAAGAGATCAAGCAGGATCGAGAATTCCGAACGGTGGGAGATCGCCCAGCTTTTGACTGTATTGAAATCGCGCGTACTCCCGCCTTCGATCATGTAGGTCGCAACCGTCCAGGGGGCGCCGGAAAAACCGATCAACGCCACATCCTCGGGCAATTCGGCGCGGACCAGACGAACGGTTTCAAACACCGGTGCCAGATGATCGAGCGTACGCCCCGGGTCGAGCGCTGCGAGATCACGCGCGGATTGAACCGGTTCGAGAACAGGACCCTTGCCTTCTACAAATCCGACGTTTTGCCCGATCGCATGGGGCACCACGAGAATATCTGAAAACAGGATCGCAGCGTCCGGGCGAAACCGTTCGATGGGCTGCAAGGTTACTCGTGCTGCACGATCAGGTGTGTAGCAAAGATCGAGAAATCCATCGGCCTTTGCCCGCACCTCACGATATTCGGGCAGATAACGCCCGGCCTGACGCATGAACCAGAATGGTGGACGGGGGCCGGTTTTTCCTGCGAGAGTGTCGAGAAACAGATTTGTCACGGGGCGGTTCGGTCGCTGCGGTGGGATGGATCAGGTTGTGAAGTTGGCCGGACTATGGCGAACCAAACTGTTCGATGCATTACAAAAAAAGTTAAAAGAACGTAGTGATAATTTGAACTGACGTTGTAGATGTCCGGTGAATCTCAGGGATAAGTTTGTATCCACATGTTTCTCCCGCAGGATCGGTGGCGGGTGCTCAACAATATCCGATCCTGTGTGTGTTCGGGCTATCTGACTGTTCTCAAAGCTTTACGTGGCATTCGCTGTTGTGGATCGTATGGCACAAGTCCGGGAACAGATTGTGGGTGATGATGTTGCACCCAGAGGCTGTGAACTTTATCCGCCTCGGGATGACAGGGCTGCTATCGGACGGCATAACGGTGAACAAATTTCGGCGACTGGACAAAGACTTCACTTATCCACCAGTACAGCGAAACGACCCACAGGCTGATTGGCAATTTTCATGACCGAATCCACCCCATCCAAGGATGTGTTCCATCTTCATCTTGTCTCGGACTCGACCGGCGAAACCATTCGTTCGGTTGCTCGCGCCTGTCTTGCGCAATTCGAGGACACCAATGTTGTCGAACATTTCTGGCCGATGGCACGCACTGCAAAGGCGATGAATCTGGTGCTCGAGGAAATTAGTGAAAATCCCGGCCCGGTGATGTTTACCGTCGTGAACGACAAGCTTGGCGAGCAGCTCGTGCGGGGTTGCCGGCTCCGGCAGGTGCCCTGTATTTCGGTCCTTGATCCGGTGATTGATGCGCTGGGCAACTTTCTGGGGATGGAACCAACCAATGAGATTGGTGGTCAGCACGAACTTGATGCGGCCTATTTCCAGCGTATCGAGGCGATGGACTGGACCCTGTCTCATGATGATGGCCAGCGCGCCCATGAGCTCGAAGGCTCCGATATTGTGCTCATCGGTGTGTCACGGACGTCCAAGACCCCGACATGTCTTTATCTGGCCAATCGAGGGATCAAGGCCGCCAATGTCCCCTGGGTACCGGGAATTCCGCTGCCGCCCGGGCTCGACAAACTACAAACCCCGCTTGTGATCGGCCTGACCAATGATCCCAAGCGGCTTGTGGAATTGCGGCGCGCGCGCCTGAACTCCCTGCAGCAGGACGAGGAAACGCCCTATGTGGATTTTGACAAGGTGCGCGCCGAAATCACCGAAGCGCGGCGTTATTTCGCGCGCAACAAATGGCCGGTGATCGATGTGACCCGCCGCTCGATTGAGGAAACCTCTGCTGCTATCGTGACCTTGTACAACCGCCGGCTGGAAGAAAAGGGTGAAGCTGCCCTGTCACGGCCAAGCGATGTTCTGTCCTGACATGAATCCCGAGCATCTCCGTCTCGTCCTCGCTTCGGCAAGCGCAGTCCGGACCCGGCTCCTGACTTCGGCTGGTGTGCCCCATATCGTCGCTCCGGCTCATGTGGATGAAGGCAGCGTGCGAGACGCCCTGCTGGCCGAAAAGGCACCCCATTCTGCCATTGCCGAAACTCTGGCTGAACTCAAGGCACAACGGATTTCTCTCGAGCGGGGGGGCGCCACGGTGCTTGGCGCCGATCAGGTCCTGTCCTGCGAAAATGTGCTTTTCGAAAAACCGGCCAGCAAGGATCATGTACGCGAACACCTGAGGGCCCTGATGGGAAAGCCCCACACACTTCATACCAGTGTCTGCCTGGTGCGCGACGGAATAGTGCTCTGGCACCGGAGTACCCAGGCCGTACTCCATATGCGTACACTCAGCGATGGGTTCATCACGGGTTATGTTGATGCGGTGGGCGACGTGGTCTGTCAGTCGGTGGGGGCCTATCAACTCGAAGGTGTGGGTGTGCAGCTGTTTTCCCGTATCGAAGGCGATTTTTTCGATATCCTCGGACTCCCGCTGCTGCCGCTTCTGGAATTTTTGCGTGACAACAACATGCTGGAACAATGAGCTCTGCCACCAAACCGCGCTTGCGCGCCGGCGTCATGGGGTGGCCGGTGGCCCATTCCCTTTCTCCCGTCCTGCACGGCCATTGGCTGCAACGCTATGGCATCGACGGCAGCTACGAAGCGTTCCCGGTGCGTCCCGAAGAGCTTCCTGCCGCGATTGCACGATTGCGCGATGAGGGTTTGCGCGGGACAAATCTGACCGTACCCCACAAGGAAGCAGCCATGGCGCTGGTCGATCATGTGGATGAGACCGCCCGCCGTATCGGGGCTGTGAACACGCTTTTCATGACCGATGATGGCGCCCTGCACGCAACGAACACGGACGCCTACGGACTGATCGAGAATATCCGCGCCGCTGTTCCTGCGGCCCTGGACAACGCTTTCGGGGGACGCCCGGCCGTCATTCTGGGGGCCGGTGGCGCGGCGCGGGCTGCTGTTGTGGGGCTTGCGGATATCGGGGTTTCGGAGATCCGGATCGTCAATCGCACTGTCGCACGGGCTGAAAGTCTCGCCGACATCGTGGCCGATCAGGACGTGGCGGTTCACGCCCTTGGGTGGGATCAGCGCGACAGGGCTTTGGCAGAAGCTGGTCTTCTGGTGAATACGACAACCCTTGGCATGGCGGGTCAGGATGTTCTGGACATCGATCTGGCTGCGTTACCGTCCGATGCGGTGGTCAATGACATTGTCTATGCCCCGCTCGAGACCGGATTGCTGGCAGCCGCGCGGGCGCGCAGGAATCCCGTTGTGGACGGGCTTGGGATGCTGCTCCATCAGGCGCGCGCCGGGTTCCGCGAATGGTT
>JAURLR010000378.1 GCA_030831135.1 Alphaproteobacteria bacterium | reverse complement strand
TGAATGAGGAATATGCCGGGCAGACCATGTTTGCGGGGACAATCGCCCACGGCATGCTGTGTTCGAGCTTCATTTCCACGGTTGTGGGCACCCGCCTGCCGGGACCGGGCTGCGTCTATGTCAGTCAGACCCTGAAATTCAAGGCGCCGGTGCGCCCGGGTGATACCGTCACGGCACGTGCGACGGTGACCGAACTGATCCCCGGCAAGAACCGGGCGATCCTCGATACGGTCTGCACCGTTGGCGACAAGGTCGTGATCTCCGGCGAAGCACAGGTTCTCGTTCCCCAACGCGGCTGATGGGGCATCGGACAGGATGCCCAAATCGGTCGGGTATGGCTTGATCGCGGCCCGACCGGAAGGTACATCCGCGTTCATGCGTATTCTTCGCCACTTCACCAATGTGCCAGCTGCCGACAAGGGCGCGGTCATTGCGTTGGGAAATTTCGATGGACTGCATCGCGGCCATCAGCATGTGATTGCGACCGCGCGCGATATTGCGCGCGCGGATGGCCGCAAGTTCGGCATTCTGACCTTCGAACCCCATCCCCGAACCCATTTTAGCAAGGAAAACGAACCGTTTCGCCTGACGCCCTTCCGCATCAAGGTGCGCGAACTCCAGGCTCTCGGCGCCGATCTTCTTTTTGTGCTGCGGTTTGACGGGTCGATCGCCCAGCGGCCAGCCGAAAGCTTTGTTGTCGATATCCTTCATGAGGGGATTGGCGCTTCGCATGTCGTTGTCGGCTATGACTTTGCGTTTGGTGCCGGGCGCGAGGGCAATCCGGAATTCCTGTCCACGCGCGCCGAAGAGCTGGGCTTCCGGGCCACGGCTGTCCAGCCGGCCCGTGATGAGGTGGAGGAAATCTATTCCTCAACCCTGATCCGCAAATATCTCAAGAATGGCCAGCCGCAACGGGCGGCTGCGCTGCTTGGTCATTTGTGGGAGGTCGAAGGCCGCGTGGGCAAAGGTCGCCAGCTCGGCCGGACAATCGGGTTCCCGACCGCGAATGTCGATATGGGAGAATCCATCATTCCGGCACTTGGGGTCTACTCGATCCGGGCCGGGATGCGCGCCGAAGGCCAGATCCGCTGGTATGACGGCGTCGCCAATCTGGGGGTCCGGCCGACCGTCGACGGGGATGGCCTTGTCCTTGAGGTTCATCTCTTCGACTTCGTGGGCGATCTCTATGGCAGCTATCTGCGCGTCGCTTTCGTGGATTATCTGCGGGCCGAGAAGAAGTTCAACGGGCTTGATGAACTGAAGGCGCAAATCGCCGAGGATTCTCGCCAGGCCCGCGAATTGCACCTTGCGCGTGCACTTGGCGCGGGTGATTTTGTCGGCGAGGATATGTAAAACCCTGAATGTCGCGCGGTTGCCGCGACATGCCCCTCGCTCTATAAGCCGCCCGGTTACTTGGGAACAGAACATGGCCATCGATTACAAGGACACCGTCTTCCTGCCGAAGACTGATTTTCCGATGCGTGCCGGCTTGCCGAAGAAGGAGCCTGAGCTTCTCGCGCGCTGGTCGGCGCTTGACCTGTTCGCGCGTCAGCGTGCGGAATCGGCCGGACGTGATCCGTTCATTCTCCACGACGGGCCGCCCTATGCGAATGGCCACCTGCATATCGGCCATGCCCTGAACAAGATTCTGAAGGACGTCATCAACCGCTCCCAGCAGATGATGGGCCGGGATTCGAACTACGTGCCGGGCTGGGATTGCCACGGTCTTCCCATCGAATGGAAAATCGAGGAAAAGTATCGCGCCGAGGGCCGTAACAAGGACGATGTGCCGATCCTGGAGTTCCGCAAGGAGTGCCGGGAATTTGCCCAGTATTGGGTCGATGTGCAGTCCGAGGAATTTCAGCGGCTCGGTATTCTGGGCAATTGGGCTGATCCCTATACGACCATGGCCTATCCGGCCGAAGCGCAGATCGCCCGTGAAATCGCCAAGTTCGCCATGAATGGGGGCCTTTATCGCGGCGCCCGCCCGGTGCTGTGGTCCGTGGTCGAAAAGACCGCACTCGCCGATGCCGAGGTCGAATACGAGGACCATACGTCACCGTCGATCTATGTGCGCTTTCCCGTCATCAAGGCTTCGGATCCGACCGTTGACGGCGCGGCCATCATCATCTGGACGACCACACCCTGGACGATCCCGGGCAATCGCGCGATCGCGGTTGGTCCCGAACTCGACTATGTGCGGATCGCCGTAACGGAAGTGACCGAACACAGCCGGGCCGTGATCGGGGATGAGTTGATCCTGTCCGTCGCGCTTCTGGAGGCTGCCTGCAAGGATATGGGTGTTGCCGGCCATCGCGAAGTGTTGCGCCTGAAAGGTGACGCGATCACCGGAACTGTTTGTGCGCATCCGTTGCGCGCCAAGGGCTTCGAGCACGATGTGCCTGTCTATGAGGCCGGTTTTGTGACGACCGAGCAGGGCACGGGGTTTGTTCATATCGCCCCCAGTCATGGTGAGGACGATTTCCATCTGGGCCGTGCCCATGGGCTCGCCGTCCCGGATATGGTCGATGGAAGCGGGTGCTATTTCGAACATGTCCCGCTGTTTGCCGGCATGGCTGTGCTGACCCCCGATGGTGAAGAGGGTGAGGCCAATGGTGCCGTGATGAGCGCGCTTGAGGGCGAAAACTGCCTTCTCGGACGTCGCAAGCTGGTTCATTCCTATCCACATTCCTGGCGATCCAAAGCACCGCTGATCTTCCGGAACACCTCGCAATGGTTCATCTCCATGGAGACGAACGATCTGCGGGAAAAGGCGCTCGGCGCCATTGCCGACACCCGGTTTGTGCCCCCGCAGGGCCAGACGCGCTTGCGGTCCATGATTGAAAGCCGCCCGGACTGGTGTATCTCGCGCCAGCGCGCCTGGGGGGTTCCGATCCCGATCTTCGTTCACAAGGAAACGGGTGACATCCTGCGCGATCAGGCGGTGTTTGACCGGATTGCCGAAGCCTTCGAGGCCGAGGGCGGGGATGCCTGGTTTGCCAGCCCGCCGTCGCGTTTTCTGGGTGATACCTATGATGCGGAAGACTACGAGCAGGTTCTCGATATCGTCGATGTCTGGTTTGATTCCGGCTCCACCCATGCCTTTGTGCTGGAAGACCGTGATGACCTGCATTGGCCAGCCTCGCTGTATCTCGAGGGATCGGATCAGCATCGTGGCTGGTTCCATTCTTCGCTGCTGGAATCCTGCGGAACACGCGGGCGTGCGCCCTATGACGCGGTGCTGACCCATGGCTTCGTGATGGCTGAGGACGGCCGCAAGATGTCCAAGTCGCGCGGTACAGACGTGTCGCCGCAGGATACGGTTGAGCAACTCGGCGCCGATATTCTGCGCATCTGGGTCGTGGGTTCGGACTATTCCGAGGATTTGCGCATCGGGCCGGAGATTCTGAAGTATCAGGCAGATCTCTATCGCCGCATCCGCAATACCTTGCGCTATCTCCTCGGAAACCTCGACGGGTTCGATGCGCGCGAGCGTGTGGATGTCTCCGAGATGCCCGAACTTGAGCGCTGGGTTCTGCACCGCATCTGGGAAATGGATCAGCTCGTTCGCAAGACGACCGATGATTTCGAGTTCCACGATCAGTGGACCGCGCTGCATAATTTCTGCGCCGTCGAGTTGTCGGCCTTCTTCTTCGATATCCGCAAGGACGCGCTGTATTGCGATGGTGATGACAGTCTGCGCCGCCGTTCGGCCCGGACCGTTCTCGATATCCTGTTCTCGCATCTCACGGCCTGGCTCGCCCCGATGCTGTGTTTCACGGCAGAGGAGGCCTGGGCCGCGCGTGCGGGTGAGGGTGATGCCGAAAGTGTGCATCTGAGAACCTATCCTGATGTGCCCGAGAACTGGCGCGATGACGCGCTTGCGGCCAAGTGGGAGAAAATCCGGCGGTTGCGCCGCGTGGTGACGGGGGCTCTGGAAATCGAGCGCGCCGAGAAACGAATCGGGTCCAGCCTGCAGGCTGCGCCGACCGTTTATGCCGATGGCGATACCGTCGCGGCCATGGCGGGAGTTGATCTGGCCGAGATTGCGATCACCTCGGCGGCCGAGCTGGTGGAAGGTGCGGTACCGGACGGGGCCTTCACCCTTGATGATATTGACGGCATTGGTGTGGTGCCGGGCCTTGCGGACGGCGAAAAATGCGCCCGCTGCTGGCAGGTGTTGCCCGATGTCGGGAGCCATGCCCATGCGGATGTCTGCGTGCGTTGCGCCGATGCTGTCGATGCGCGGAAGGAGGCCGCCGCTTAGGCGGCGGCGTTCGGATGCCACGTTGGGCGATCCTGTTCATCGGCGCGCTGATCGTTGTCGATCAGATTGTGAAGCACTGGATGCTGTCGCTGGTTTTTGATCCGCCCCGCATTTTGCAGGTCACCGGCTTTTTCAACCTGGTCCCGGTCTGGAATACCGGTGTGAGCTTCGGGCTTTTGGGCGACTCGAGCACATCACGCTGGATTCTGGTGGCGCTCGCACTGGTGATTGTCGTCGTCCTGTTGGTCTGGCTGATGCGCGCGGGGACCGGAATCGTGGTCTTTGCACTCGTGCTTGTTGTAGGTGGCGCGTTGAGCAATGTGATCGACCGCGTTCTCTACGGGGCTGTGATCGATTTCGTGGATATCCATGCCTTCGGGTTTCACTGGCCCGCCTTCAACATTGCCGATATGTCGATCGCGATCGGAACTGCGTTATTGCTCTATGATGGCTTGTTCGGATCACCGCGTACGCTAAAATAACCACACATCTCGAATCTGCGCAGAAATGCGCTATATTATGGGTTGAAATGCTGAATCGAAACGCACACCCGACAGACATATCGCCCGCGCGGCTGCCCCGTGCGGCGCTGATCTTCGTCGCGCTGGCCGTCCTCACCCTGTCGGCCTGTGGTGATTCGACCAAGCGTGTGCTGGGTCTTGAACGGTCCGCGCCGGATGAGTTTGCCGTCGTTCCGCGCGCACCGCTGTCACAGCCGCCGGATTTCAATCTGCGGCCGCCGCGTCCCGGTGCTGATGATCTGACAACATTGTCCACCCGCGAACAGGCACGTCAGGCAGTGTTCCGGGGTGACGCGCCAGCAGACGCCAGCAGATCAGGCACTGATCGTCTTCGTTTCGGCAGTGGCCCTGCCACCCAGGCGGCCCCGCGTGAAAGCGTGACCCGAAACACGACCGGTGAATCGGCGCTGTTGTCGCGCGCGGGTGCGCTGGAAACAGACCCCCTGATCCGCTCGCAGGTTGATCGCGAGAGTTCTGTTCTTGTTCAGGAGAATGAGAATTTCGTGCGCAATCTGCTCGGCCTGAGTCAGGATTCGCCCGCGGCAGTTGTTGACGCGGATGCCGAAGCACGGCGTATCCGCGAAGCTCAGGCACTTGGTGTGCCGCCTTCTGAAGGTGCGCAAACCCCGACCATTGAGCGTACGGGCAACAGTATATTCAAGATATTCTGATCGTCTGACTGCCCTATTTTCTCCGCAAACTCGCGCGAAAGTGAGTATCTGAGCGCCTTCGCCCATTGCAGGCGTGCGCGTGGTCGCCATATCTGGTGTGGATAACTGTATCTCGAACAAGGGTTTATGAGATGAAAAGCCGAACTTCTGCCAGGCGCGGTTTGCGGGCCTCCCTGCTTTCACTCGCCATGATGCCCCTGATTGCGGCACCGGTGTTGGCGCAGGTCTTCAATCCCAAAACCTTTGAGCTCGATAACGGCATGCAGGTTGTGGTGGTCGAAAACCATCGTGCGCCGGTCGTGACGCATATGGTTTGGTATCGCGTTGGTGCAGCTGACGAGCCTGCCGGAAAATCAGGTATTGCGCATTATCTCGAACACCTGATGTTCAAGGGAACCAAAACCCGGGCACCGGGGGAGTTCTCACAGATCGTGGCCAATCTGGGTGGGCGTGAGAACGCCTTCACCTCGCAGGACTTCACCGGTTACTTCCAGACCGTTGCGCCGCAGAATCTCGAAACCATGATGGCGCTGGAAGCGGACCGGATGACCGGCCTGGTTCTGACCGACGAGATTATCGAACCCGAACGGAAGGTCATTCTGGAGGAGCGCCGGTCGCGCACCGAAAACAGCCCGAACGCCCTTCTGTCCGAACAGGTCAATGCGGCCACCTACCTCAACCATCCCTATCGGTTGCCGATCATCGGCTGGGCCCATGAAATCGAGACACTCTCGCGGGCCGATCTCGAATCCTTCTACCGCACCTGGTACGCGCCCAACAATGCGGTGCTGGTGGTGTCAGGTGATGTCGACGCCGATAACGTCTTCCAGCTGGCGCGCAAGCACTACGGGCCGATAGCCGCGCAGGAATTGCCCGCGCGCATCCGTCCCGTTGAGCCGCCCCAGCGCGCACCCCGCGAGGTGGTGATGCAAGACGCGCGGGTGGAACAGCCCTCCTGGTCCCGTCGGTATCTCGCGCCGAGCTATACCGCAGGTGACACTGAACACGCCTATGCTCTGGAGGTGCTTTCCGAAATCATCGGCGGTGGAACGACC
>JAURLR010000377.1 GCA_030831135.1 Alphaproteobacteria bacterium | reverse complement strand
GATCGGCATGGGGCGGCGTATCGATCAGGACCATGTCGTGATCGCGGGCCAGCGAACGGGCCTCACGCTTGGCCCCCCAGCCACTGGCCGTGCGAAACGACAATCCGGTTCCCGCTTCCCCCAGACGTTCCTCCCGACGCTCGAACCACTCTCCCAGGCTGCCTTGCGGGTCAACATCCAGGATTGCAACGGACAAGCCCTCTTCGAGGCACCAGACAGCAGCAAGATTTGCAGCAACGGTAGTTTTCCCCGAGCCGCCTTTCTGTTGTGCAATCGTGATGACGATCCCGCTCATGCTCATACCTCCGTTAAACCCTCTCCAGGGCACCATGGTCCAAATTCACCGCCCCCTTGTCTACCATGTCCTCCGGAATTCGGTGGATAGCTGTCAAAGAAAAGGCCGCCCCGGTTTCCCGGAGCGGCCCAATCCAAAACATATGATTATGCCGTTACTCGGCAGCAGCCTGAACCGGCTGGAAGTCCGGGACATCGAGTTCGGGAACAACCTTGTCGAGGAAAGTCTGGAGTTCCTCAAGCATGTCGTCCTTTGGCTGCTGGGCCCAATGCCAGATCAGCGTGATGTACTCACACGGGACCTGCTCATAGATGCCCTTCCACTCCGCGATGCATTCATCAACGGTGCCGCCGATGAAAATGCCGGAGTCCTTCATGCCCTGCAGAAGCTGATCTTCGGTGCCCTGCGGGAACTGCGGGAAGAACGGGCCGTAGAAGTTCTTGTAGATATCCAGATCATAGTCACGCAACTTGCGATCATACTCTTCCGGTGTCGCGGCAAAATGCGGCCAGCGGACAATGTTCTGGTTCTGCCCGAGCTGCACGTTGTAGCCGTTCTCATTGGCGACCTTGTTGTAGTACTGCGACAGCTCCACAACACCCTTGGTCGGCATGAAATAGGTCGGGATAAAACCGTTGCGTGCGCAGAAGTCGATCGAGGCCTGGCTCTTCGAGGCCGCCACGAAAATCGGCGGATGCGGTTTCTGATAGGGCTTGGGCACAACGCACACGCGCTGCACGCTGCCATCGGGGCCGATCTCACCTTCGGCACCCGCATCGCGGGCGATTTCCCAGGCCGGATAACCTTCGACACCAGTTTCATAGGGATAGGGTGCTTCGTAGAATTCACCCTTCACGCGCACGCTTTCCTGCGTCCACGCATCGATCACCATCTGGACACGTTCTTCGAAAATCTGCCGGTTACGATCATCGGCGGCGCTGCCATCCGAAACCGTGGCGGGAGATTCGGTGTACTGGCCCATCACATTGGCCCAGCGCGACTGATATCCGCGCGCAAATCCAACGAAGAATTTTCCCTTGGTCAGATGATCGATTATTGCGGTCTCTTCCGCCACACGCAGCGGATCCTGAGTCGCGGCCACATAGCCCATCGCGCCCACATGTGCGT
This sequence comes from Alphaproteobacteria bacterium, assembly GCA_030831135.1. Lineage (GTDB taxonomy): Bacteria > Pseudomonadota > Alphaproteobacteria > UBA6615 > UBA6615 > JABJAG01. Next base: position 4,707 of record JAURLR010000377.1, on the reverse strand, counting down.
TCTTTACATGGCTGGCCCAGTAGGCATTCAGAATACCCGGGTTCGGGCCGACTTCGTATCCTTCGGAATGGAAGTGATGCTCAATCGTACCGATGCCCCAAACACCCATCTCATCGGCGGCCTTCACGATGTCCGTCCATTCATGAACGATCTTGTGATACATGTCGCTGTCATTGCCGAGCGGGCGCTTTGCCTTGCGGTCTTCCTCACCATCAGCGGGGAACATCGGGTAAAGCTGCAGGATGACTTTCGGTTTGGCCATTGCTGGATCCTTTTTTCGAAGTGTCAGAGCGATTCGTCTTGTCGCAAACATAGGGCGCAGCAGGCATACCGACAAATACGAAGTTACAATGCGACCTATAATTATTTAGTATACGATTTCCGTGTCTCCACAATCAGGTCTGCTTCATGGATCTCAAGCAAATTCGCGCCTTCGTTGCTGTCTATGAAGGCGGCAGTATCAACAGCGCAGCCGACCACCTCAACATCGCGCAACCGGGCCTGAGCCTGCAGATCAAGAATCTGGAATCCTCTGTCGGTGTCACACTGTTTGATCGTCATGCACGCGGCGTCCGCCCCACAGCTGCGGGGGACCGTTTCTATGAGGATTGCCAACGAATTCTCGGTGACGTGGAAAATGCCGCCCAGAACATGCGGGAATTCGCGACCGGCGTGTCGGGAACCCTTGACGTCGGACTGATCCCGACTGTCACAAAGGGTGTCCTTGCCGAAGTTCTTCCCGCCTACACCGAAGCGCTTCCGAATGTGGATGTTCGGGTTGTCGAAGCCTTCAGCGGGACACTCACCGACTGGGTGATGTCGGGAGAACTTGATTTCGCGCTTGTCACCGAACCACCGCGCCATGACGGATTAGAGATGCGGGTCCTGTCCACCGAACCTCTTGCGATGATCTCGGGCCGCAGAACTGGCCTCCGGCACCTTGAACCCGTCCGTTTGCAACATCTGCCACCGGTGAAACTGGTGATGCCGTCATCTCAGCACAGCCTTCGGACCATGCTCGAACGCTATATCAAGATGGGTAACCTCAAGATCGAGCGAGTCATCGAGATCGACGGCCTGTTCGGGTCGCTGGAGTTCATCCGCAATTCGGACTTCTCAGCGATCCTCCCGGTTACCACCTTCGTGCGTGATCTCGATCAGGGTGAATTCATCGTCAGCCCGCTCGACGGTTTGCAGACGACCTTCGAATTCTTCCTCGTCCACCAGACTCAGCGTCCGCTGTCACCGGCAGCAAGAGAGCTGGTTACCCGGCTGGAGCGCGCATTGCGGCACACATCAAACGCATGGTCAGCCGTGATTGCAGGTGCGCCGCATGTCGCGGCCTGACTTATAGGTTCTGCAAAACCCGATAATTCTGCTTTATACTGCTCCGATGGATATCCGCCAACTGGAACAATTCGTCGCCGTTTATGAGGAAGGCAGCTTTTCGCGTGCCGCCCATCGGGCCAACTGCACCCAGCCGGCCCTGTCCGTGCAGATTCGTCACCTTGAAGACGAATTCGGGGTCGCGCTCTTCACCCGCTCGCGGCGCGGTGTCACCCCCACCGTTGCCGGGAAACGCCTCTATGCGCGCGGGCTGGCCATCCTCAACACGGTCGCTGATACGCGGATCGCCATGCGCGAGCTTTCCGGTGATGTCACCGGGGCGATCACCATTGGCACCGTACCCTCGATTTCGCGCAGCGCCCTTCCGGCCGCCTTGTCGCGGTTTACCGAAGCCCATCCGAATGTCGAACTGACCCTGGATGAGGCCTATGGGGGCACATTGACCCAGCGCGTGGCGGCAGGCGAACTGGATTTCGCTGTCGTGACCAGTGCGGTCAGCCATGAAGGGATTGAGGCAACGCTTCTGGCCGAACACGAAATGGCACTGGTGTCCGGGCCGGGTTCGGGCTTTTCGCCACTCGAACTGATCCGCCTGAAGGATTTGCCGCCCCTACGCATGGTCCTCCCGACACCGCGCCACGCCATTCGTCAGTTGATCGACACCCATGTGGCACGCGCCGAACTGGTGATCGAATCACGTATCGAGTCCGACGGCCTGAACACGACACTCGAATATATCCGCCATTCCGGCTGGTCGACGCTGACCGCCGTGGCTTCGGTCATTGATGCTGTGGATTCGGGAACTTTGATCATCAACCCCATCGTGCGTCCCCGTGCCGAGCTGGACTACTATCTGATCCGCCAGGTCCGGCAACCGCTGACCGGCGCAGCAGACCGTTTCGTGAACCTGTTGCGTGAAGAACTAGCCGGGATCAACCGGCGCTGGCGAACGCTTTCCAGAGGCACTTAAGGGGCGTATAAGTTCCCCGTAATTCAGATATTTAGGGGGAATTCTTCATGTCGAAATCTGAGACGCCGCAACGGGTTATCGTCACGGCCGGAGGATCAGGGATCGGACGCGCCATCGTTGACCGGTTTGTCGCCTCGGGCGCCCTCGTACATACCTGCGATGTCCAGCCCGATTTTCTCGACACGGTAGTCGGCAGCAGCGAGTCCGTGTCGGGAACCCTCGCCGATGTGGGAAAGCCCGCCGATGTCGAGGCCCTTGTGGCAGAGGCCATCGAAAACATGGGTGGCGTGGATGTGCTGGTTAACAATGCCGGGATCGGCGGGCCGCGCGCCGCGCTGGAAGACGTGTCCTATGAGGACTGGGATCGCACCATCGGCGTCAACCTGAACGGCATGTTCTACTGCATCAAGAATGTCGCCCCCTATATGAAGGCGCAGCAATCGGGCTGCATTGTGAATATCTCGACGGCTTCAGCGAAGGTCGCCCTGCCAATGCGGTCGCCTTATGTGGCCTCCAAGGTCGGCGTGCTGGGACTGACCCATACGGTTGCCCGCGAATACGGACCCTTCGGAATCCGCTGCAACAGCATCCTGCCGGGCCTGATCGACAATGAACGCGGCCGCAACATTGTGGCGACTCAGGCCAAGGAACGCGGGATCACGCCAGCCGAACGCGAAGCAGAGTTTCTTGAGTTCATTTCGCTGAAATGCTGGATCGACCCCACGGAAGTCGGCGATCTGGCCGTTTTCCTTGCCTCGCACGCCGGACGCCACATCACCGGACAGGAGATCGGGATGGACGGCAATGTCGAGTGGGAAATCTAGCAGCCGGATATCCAGACTTTGCTTCTCGTAGAACTCAGCCCGTTTCAATACGCCTTTGCCTTCTTTGCACTGTTTCTCGGCGGCCTGGTCAAAGGCACCGTGGGAATCGGCATGAAGGCGATTTCCCTGGGCCTGCTGGCCACCGTGGTACCGCTGCCCGTGGCAATTGCCCTGCTGATCGTTCCCGGGATCACAGCCAATGCCTGGCAGGTGCTGGGCGGCGGCGCGCTCATTGCGTCCTTCAAGCGCATCTGGACACTGCTTCTGGCCTGCTGCGTCGGAGTCTGGCTGGGTGCCGGTATTCTGGTCATTGCCGATACACGCCTGCTGACCATAGGGCTGGGTGTTTTGCTCGGCACTTACGCTGCCTATGCGCTTCTGGCCCCGAAAATCCCCTCGCCCCGGCATCGCGAAGTCTGGATGTCGCCAATATTCGGGGCTCTGAACGGCCTGGCCGCAGGCATGACCGGATCGGATGTGATTCCCGGCGTTCCCTATCTGCAGGCGCTGGGACTGACCCGCGACGCGCTTGTACAGGCCATGGGCCTGCTGTTTCTGACCGCTTCTTTCGCGATCGCGCTGGCCTTCCAGCAAAAAGGGTTGCTCGACGCCCGGTTGGCAGTCTCGTCGGTCCTGTCCACGATTCCTGCGCTGTCAGGTTACTATCTGGGGGAAAAGGTGCGAAAACGCCTGCCTGAGGCTCAATTCCGCAAGGTGTTGCTGTTCTCCCTGCTGCTGCTTGGCCTGTATATCGTGATCCGGAACACACTCTAGCCAAACGAAAAATGCCCGGACGACGGTCCGGGCATTTCTAATTATCTGGTTTGCTGAATCGAACCTCCAACAGATGCGTAAACCTAGCTGGCTACAAACAATCCTGCCGCAAAGCCCTCGTCGATCACGAAGTTCGCGCCGTAGATCGCCTTGCCGGTCTTGGGCGACGCCAGGAACAAGGCCGTGTTGGCGATGTCGCTCGGCTCCGAATAGGTCCGGCCGGACGGCGTCAGCATTTCCATGAAATCGAGAACGGGCTTGAGTTCCGGATCGGTGCGGATATCCTCGTTCATGGGGGTTGCCGTATTGCCGGGGGAGATCGAGTTCACATGGATGCCGTCGCGGGAAAGCTCGGTGGCCAACGCCTTGGTCAGCATCACGATTCCCGCCTTCGTCGCGCAGTACATCGCATAGGACGGCAGAGCACGAACCCCGGCGACCGACGCCAGATTGATGATATTTCCCTGCTTGCGCTTCTTCATGTGCGGGACAACCGCATTGGTCACGTTCCAGTTGCCCTTCAGGTTGATGTCGACCATGCGGTTCATGTCCGCCGATTTGGTCTCACCGGCCGCTGTCGGGTAGAAAACGCCGGCTGCGTTCACAAGAATATCAATCTTCTTGGAATCCTTGATGACGCTCTCGACCAGCTTGTTCACTTCGGTAGGCTTGGCGACGTTGCAGACATATCCCTTGGATTTCCGCTTCAATTCCTTGGCGACCTTGTTGGCCTTGCGGATATTCGAGCTCGCCACGACCGCACAGGTCGCGCCTTCCGCAGCAAAGGTGCGG
>JAURLR010000376.1 GCA_030831135.1 Alphaproteobacteria bacterium | reverse complement strand
CGATGATCGTGTTCTCGGCATCTGCGGGCGCATTGTCCAGAATCCGGATCGCCGTATCGTCAAAGGAGAAGACAAGCTCCTCAAGCGAGGCCACCCCGGCATCAGCATCGCGGGCCAAACGACTCACCACGGCGTCGAGTTCGCCATCACCCGATGATACACCTTCCAGCGTGGTCAGGGCATCGCGATAAGGCTGGCCCCGTTCGATATCGCGGCGCAACTGGCTGGCCGCCAGCGTCAATGCGATGGCATCGATCGCCGCTTCTTCCTGCCGCGCGCCTTGCTGCTGCAAGCCGGAGAAACGTTCGTCCAGCGTCGCAATCCTGTTCTCGATATCCGCCACAACATCGGCACGGGCCGCGCCGTTTGCCACAATGTTCTCGGTCACGACACCAAGGCTTGCCTCGATATCGGACAGCCGGTCCGCAAACGCGGGTTCAAGCGTCGCGCTGGATGCGATTTCAATCGCCTCGATCTGCGCGCGAAGTTGCTCGAGTTCGTTTTGAACCGGTTCGAGTGCGGCGCCCACATCGGGGACCGAATGGCTGGCAATCTCGTTTCGCAAGGATTCGAGTTGTGCGGAAAGGGCCTCGCGATCCGCCCTGCCGGGATCGTCGGCATTTTCGGCCAGCCGTGCGATGCGGCCTTCGAGGGCTGAAATGCGTGCGTTGTCGTTGGCGGCAGCACCGGGACCTTCGGTGCTCCACCAGAGCCAGCCGGCAGAACCGAGCGCAACCAGCAGCGCAAGGACGGCAATCGCGGATGATTTGCCGCCGCCTGCCGACGTGGCCACCGCTGCGGGTTCGGTTTTGCGTGCGTTCGCCCCGTCGCTCTTTTTCGCCGATGCGCCAGTGGGCGGACCCGCCTCGGCTTTGGCACCGTTTCCTTCGCTGCCATCGGGCAAGACGATTGCCGTTTCCTCGATCACCCTCCCGTTGTCAGGCTTGTCTGCCGTACTCTGGGACACAGGAAGCGTGATGTCATTCTCCGCAGCGACCTGCCGGATTTCCGCCATCCGGCCGGCCGGAATGGTATCGCGCTGCTTCCAGCCCTGCACCGTGCTGACCGGCACCCCAAGCTTTGCGGCCATGGGCCGGATTCCACCGAAGGCGGCGACAATCGCACCGGCCGGTTGATCGTTCTTGTCAGACATTGTCTCGTCGGACATCGTGCTCTCCAAACCCGTCACCGATTTACGTACGCCACGTACATACGCAGGTCGCCGCGCGGCAATCAAGTGTGCTGTGTAATGATATCCAGAATTCCCTGCTGATCGGGCGTGTACGACACATGTACGTTCGCTAAGAGGCTGGGTTTCAGGGCGTCTGCAACCGCCTGTGACAAACAATAGGCAGTCACCTTCTGTAACTTCCCCCGCAACCCGGCCTGCATCACCAATTCCTGGAAAACCTCGGCGCTGCGCGGGGAAAACAGCGCCACGGCATCGATTTCATGACTTTTAAGAGCGGTTTTGATGGTTTCGGGAAGTGTTTCGGGCGTGTGGGCACGATAAAGCGCGGTTTTTTCGACCTGATATCCGGATTTCGTGAGAATTCCGGACAGATCACCCGCCGTCACCGAACCCGCCACATGCAGCAGTCGCCCGGCCGCCGGCTCCAGAGTGGCGCGGACCAGTTCCGCCAAACTCGCCACATCCCCGCCCGCATTCTCGACCCGCACAAACCCGAGCGCACGTGCCGCTTCCGCGCTGGCTGCGCCCACCGCAAGCACCCGGATCGTCCGCTCGGATGTGGCCGCCGCCAGCGCCCGCACCCCGTTGGCGCTTGTGATCAGGACCGCCTGAATGCCGGTCAGATCGAAGGATTCGGGGATATCAGTGGCCACGATCTCAAGAAGCGGTGCGATGATCACCTCGTGCCCGGATTCGCGCAGCAATCGCGCCGTGTTATCGGCGTCGGGCTGCGGACGGGTGACCAGAATTCGCATGTCAGTCCAGGGCGGCGAAGAAATCCGGGCCGATGGCCGCACGCAATTCCAGCCCCACCGCGCGCCCGAGTGCCACCGGGTCATTCCGGTCACCGGACATCCGGCGCCGTTCGAGCCCGGAGCCATCCGGCCAGGCAACCAATCCGTCGAGACTCAGACCATCCCCCGCAATACGCGCCAGACCGCCAATCGGGGTCCGGCAGGTGCCGTCAAGAGCATCCAGCATGGCGCGTTCGGTCAGCAGGCAGGTCAGCGTGTCGGGGTCATTGAGCAGCGCCAGCGCCCGGGCTGCGTTTTCATTGTCATCCCGCCGCGCTATCGCGATGACGCCCTGACCCGCTGCGGGCAACATCTCATCGGTTTCCAGGATCGCATCGGCCACCTCCGGGTGTCCAAGCCGGTTGAGGCCAGCCAGCGCCAGCAAGGTGACATCGGCCTCACCATCCGCGAGTTTCCGCAATCGCGTTTCCACGTTCCCGCGAAACAGCACCACATCCAGATCGGGACGTTGTGCGAGAAGCTGGGCCTGACGCCGCTGGGAGGCCGTGCCGACCCGGGCACCCCGGGGGATTGCCGCAATCGAGGACGCACCGATCAGCGCATCGCGCGGATCTTCGCGTTCCAGCGCGGCGCCGATCACCGTGCCTTCGGCGAGCCAGGTTTCCATGTCCTTGGCCGAGTGCACCGCGATATCCACCTCCCGGTCGAGCAAAGCCCGGTCGATCTCCTTGGTGAACAAGCCCTTGCCCCCGGCATCAGCCAGCGAGCGATCGGTAATCGCATCACCGGTCGTGCGGATCGGGACAATCTCTGCCTCGGGCGCGCCGGGAAATGCCTCGGACAGCAGGCCGCGCACCATGCGCGCCTGGGTCAGCGCCAGTGGGCTGCCGCGGGTCCCTATTCGAAGTGGCTGATCGTTCATACCGCACCTCATAGCCGTCTGCGGCGCGAAGGCAAATCCGTTTTTCGGAATATCGCCCAGCCGCATTGCGACCTATCGTCCAAATTGGGCTATATCAGGCCCATGAATGTTCTGGGAATTGAAACGAGCTGCGACGAGACAGCCGCTGCGATTGTCTGTGATGCCGACACGGGCGGCGGGACGATTCTCTCCAATGTCGTCCTCAGTCAGCTCGACGATCACCGGCCTTTCGGCGGGGTTGTTCCCGAGATCGCGGCGCGCGCCCATCTCGATCATCTGGATTCGATCATCGCCCGCGCGCTCGACGATGCAGATATGACCCTGGACGCCATCGACGGCGTGGCGGCAACGGCGGGACCGGGCCTGATCGGGGGTGTCCATGTCGGCAGCATGACCGCCAAGGCCATCGCATCGGCGCGCGGCCTGCCCTTCATTGCTGTCAATCATCTCGAGGCGCATGCGCTCACGGCGCGACTGACCAATGGCGTGGCCTTTCCCTATCTGCTGCTGCTCGTTTCGGGCGGACATTGCCAGCTTCTCGCCGTGACGGGGCTTGGCGCCTACGAGCTGCTCGGCACCACCATCGACGATGCCATCGGGGAAGCCTTCGACAAGACGGCAAAACTCCTCGGGCTGGGTTTCCCCGGCGGACCGGCCGTACAGGACGCCGCCTTGCAGGGCGATGCCCGACGTTTTGATCTGCCGCGCCCGCTAAAGGGCCGCGCGGGTTGCGATTTTTCCTTCTCCGGGTTGAAGACCGCCGTGCGCCAGACCGCGCTCAAGATCGAGGGCACGGCATCCGATCAGGATATCCGTGATCTCGCGGCCTCATTTCAGGCCGCCGTGTGCGACACGGTGGCCGACCGCTGTCGCAATGCGTTCAAGATGTTTGCGGAAACCTGCGGCACGGCACCGCCGGCGCTGGTCGCAGCAGGCGGGGTCGCAGCCAATCTTGCGCTGCGAGACACGCTGGAACGCACCTGTACGAAAAACGACATCGAACTGGTCGTGCCGCCGCCCGCCCTTTGTACCGACAACGCCGCCATGGTCGCCTGGGCCGGTCTCGAACGCCTGCGGGCCGGGATCACTTCGCCACTGGATTTCCGGCCCCGACCGCGCTGGCCGCTGGCCGAATTGCGCGCCACGGAATAAGCTGACACGGCACACAGACCGGCAGTTGATCGACATGGCCCCCGCGGACATCCCAAAGACCAAGATCGAGGTTCAACCTCTCTTCGCGACACCGGTT
>JAURLR010000375.1 GCA_030831135.1 Alphaproteobacteria bacterium | reverse complement strand
GCACCGGCGCGGATTGCGGCGATGGCAAGGCCTCGACCACACGTTCGGGAAGTTCGGTTGCCGCAGTCTCGGGTGCAGGCGAAGCTGGCGCGGCTTCGGGTGGGCTTTCGGGCCGCTCAACAGGCTCCTCGGGTGGCGGCAGCAGGCGCTCAACAGGCTCCTGGACCTGACCGGGCGCCAGTCTGTTGAACACCAGCTTGTCCTGATGCGGAACTTCGAGCCCACCGGGATCCAGCGGCTTGCGCTTGAAGGGGTCCGGATCGGCGCGAACCACCGGTGCCGCCTCCTCTGCCCCCGAGCGAATACCCTGCTGGAAGGCAAACCAGCCAACCGCCACAAGGGCGATCAACCCAACGGCAACTGCAGCGCCTGCAAACAGCTTGGCGCGACCGCTCATGCCGGCGCGCGGTTCATCGAAAGCCTCGTCGGCGAAGGGATCATCAAATCTGTCACCGGGGCCAATAATTTCTGGGTCATTCATGTTCGTGCCTCATTCCCGCAACTCATCGACCGGGGTCACGCCCATCACGTCGAGCCCGGAGGCAATCACTGTTTGTACCGCACGGACCAAAGCCATACGGGCGCGTGTCAGTTCCTGATCGTCGGCAATCACGAACCGCAAACCGGGTTCTTCGCGGGCCTTGCTCCAAAGGGCGTGAAACGCTGCAGCAAGGTCATAGAGATAGAACGCCAACCGATGCGGCTCGTGGGCTTCTGCCGCCCCTTCAACCGTACGAGGCCATGCCGCGAGCGACCTGATCAACGCAAGCTCATCCGAGTCGGTCAACCGCGACAGGTCGGCAGCCCCAAGGCCAGCAATCGTGAAATCCGCATCCGGGAAGGCTTCCACAGCCATTTTCGCAACCGAATGACACCGCGCATGGGCGTACTGGACATAAAACACGGGATTGTCGCGGCTCTGCTCGCGCACCTTGACCAGATCGAAATCCAGCGGTGCATCATTCTTGCGGGTCAGCATGATGAAACGCACGACATCCTTGCCGACGGCGTCCACCAGGTCTCGGAGCGTGACGAAATTGCCGGACCGCTTGGACATCTTGGCCGGCTCGCCGTTTTCGAGCAGACGCACCATCTGACACAGTTTGACGTCGAGTTTCCCCGCGTCCCCGGTCAACGCCTTGATGCCAGCCGCCACACGCTTCACATAGCCGCCATGATCGGCTCCCCAGACATCAATCATGGTCGGGAAACCGCGGCGGAACTTGTCCTGATGATAAGCGAGATCACTTGCAAAATACGTCCACGAACCGTCTGACTTCTTCAATGGACGATCCGTGTCGTCACCAAATTCCGACGCCTTAAAAAGAGTTTGCGGCCGCTCTTCCCAATCATCGGGGAGCTTGCCCTTCGGTGGCTCCAGCGTGCCAACATAAAGCAGGTCATCGGTTTCCAGCATGTTGACCACTTTGTCGACCGCCCCTGCTTCGACCAGCGCACGTTCGGATGAGAACAGGTCATGGGCGATCCCGAGTGTGCCCAGATCATCCCGGATCAGGTCCAGCATGGCATTGACGGCATATTCGCGGATCACCGGCAACCAGTCAGCCTCTGCAGCATCGCGCCATTTGTCGCCATCTCGCGCCGCGAGTTCCTGTCCGACCGGCACGAGGTACTCACCGGGATAAAGCCCGTCAGGGATTTCGCCGATATCCTCACCCAGAGCCTCGCGGTACCGTAGATAGGCTGAGCGTGCGAGGACATCGACCTGTCCGCCCGCATCGTTGATGTAATATTCCCGGGTGACGTCAAACCCGGCCTTGGCCAGCAAAGACGCCAGCACATCGCCGACCACCGCACCACGGGCATGGCCGACATGGAGCGGACCGGTCGGGTTGGCCGAGACATACTCGACATTGACGGCACGGTTCTGACCCAGCTGCCCGGCGCCGTAATGGGTTCCCGCATCGAGGATTTCGATCAGCCGCTGACACCAGAATTTGTCGGACAGGCGCAGATTGATGAAGCCCGGCCCCGCGACTTCGGCACTTTCGACGGAATCATAGGATTTGAGACGCCCGGCAATGGTCTCGGCAAGATCGCGCGGCTTCAGTCCGGCAGGTTTTGCGAGAACCATGGCTGCATTGGTCGACAAATCGCCGTGGCTCGGATCACGGGGCAATTCAACCGAAATCCGGCTTGCATCGGTTCCTTCGGGAAGCTCGCCATTGGCGACCAGAATCCCGATTTCTTTCTCAACATTGTCTTTGAAAACACTGAAAACGTTCATTAAACAACTTCCGGATCAAACAGCTTGCGGTGCAATTCCAGGGCGTAACGATCCGTCATGCCCGCGATATAGTCTGCGATCACGCGGGCACGCCCGTGTTCATCTTTTTCCTGCGCCCGGGCACGCCAGGCGGTCGGCAGCAATTCAGGCTCGTCGAACAGCAATTCGAACATCGCGCTGACAACCCGTCGCGCCTTTGACGTCATGCGGTTGACCCGATGATGGCGGTACATGTTCTCGTACAGGAACGCCTTCACGGCACGATCCGCTTCGGCGATCTCGTCCGACAGGCCAACGACGGCATGATCGAGCGCCCGGACGGCCTCCGGGGAGTCGACGTCGCTTTCGGTGATTCGCCGCCGCGTCTCGGTCAGCACATCGGCGACCATCGCCCCGATGATCTGGCTGATCCCGACATGAATGAACCGGGGGCGATCGATCTCACCATATTCGGCCTGCACGGCGGCAAAGGCCGGTCCGACTAGCGGCAATTCGCGCAAATCGCCCAGATCGAACAACCCGGCTCGCAAGCCATCATCAATATCGTGGCTGTTATAGGCAATATCGTCCGAAATTGCGGCGACCTGCGCCTCTGCAGACGCAAAACTGTCGAGTTCGAGGTCATGGTCCGACACATATTCGACAATCGCGGCGGGTAGCGCACGTTCGCTCACGGCGTAATGCCCCGTCAAAGGGCCGTTGTGCTTCACGACCCCCTCAAGGGTCTCCCAGGTCAGGTTCAGGCCGTCAAAGGTCGGGTAACGCTCTTCCAGCTTGGTCAGGATGCGCAGGGTCTGGGCATTGTGGTCGAAGCCGCCAAAGGGCGCCATCGCCGCATCGAGGGCATCTTCTCCCGCATGGCCGAAGGGCGTGTGACCGAAATCATGGGCCAGTGCGAGGGCTTCTGCCAGATCCTCGTTCAACCCCAGTGCCCGCGCCACAGTGCGGGCGATCTGTGCCACTTCGAGCGAATGGGTCAGCCGGGTCCGGTAGTAATCCCCCTCATGATACACAAAGACCTGCGTCTTGTGCTTGAGCCGGCGGAAGGCGCTTGAATGAATGATCCGGTCGCGATCACGCTGATAACAGCTCCGGTAGCCGCTTTCAGGCTCCTTGTGGAACCGGCCGCGCGTGGCCAGGGGATCGCAGGCATAAGGTGCGAGAACCGACCCGTAATGATCGGGGCCGGCCGGAGTGAACTTGAGATCTGCGGGGGTTGCGGACATTTGCGGAAGGTACGTGTACACGGCCCGATTGCAACGGAAATTTGACAATTCACAAGTTATGACTAAATACCTGAGCGAATTGAGGTATTATCGCGACATGAGCGAATCAGTGACCATCCAAGACGACTCCAAAGCCCATTCCGGTATCGGCTTGAGCGAGAGCGCCGTTGCCAAGCTGTCGAGCCTGATCGCAGCCGAGGGCGGCGGTACGAAAATGCTGCGCATCACCGTCAATGGCGGCGGATGCTCGGGCTTCACCTATGCGTTCGACTTCGACGATGCCACCAATGAGGATGACAAGACCTTCGAAACCGACGGCGTGAAGGTTGTCGTGGACGAGGCGTCCCTGGAATTCATTGATGGTGCGGTGCTGAATTACATCGAATCGCTCG
>JAURLR010000374.1 GCA_030831135.1 Alphaproteobacteria bacterium | reverse complement strand
CCTTGATATCCGGACCGGCGTGATCGTCGACCGGGCGACAGGTGACGAGCGCATGCCCATCGAGGAGGTCGCGCGGGTGGCATATTTCCGACCCGATACCCTGCCGCAGGACTTTCAGTCCGAGATGATGGCCACGCGTCATTACATTCCCAAGAAATACCCCGTGGCCATGACCAACAGTTTCCAGGCCGTGACCGTGGAGGTCGATCCCGAAATCGGAACGGTCAAACTGCTGAACTACTGGTGCGTGGAGGATTGCGGCAAGGTCATCAACCCCCTGCTGGTCGACGAACAGGTGCGTGGTTCGATTGTTCAGGGCATTGGCGGGGTTCTTTACGAAGAATGCCGTTATGACAAGGACGGCAACTTCCTGAATGCCAACATGGCTGATTATCTGGTGCCCATGGCGGGGGAAATGCCTGATATCGAGATCGGGCATATCGAGACCCTGACTCGGGAATCCGAGCTTGGTGCCAAGGGCGCAGGCGAAGCGGGCACCGCGGGTGCGCCCGGGGCGATTCTCAACGCCATCAACGATGCGCTCAGCCCGTTTGGTGCGGCTGTCTGGCGTCAGCCGGTCAGCCCCGAACAGGTGCTCAAGGCGCTGGGCAAGTACTAGCGAGCGCGTCGATTACAGGCCCTCATGCTGTGCCGCGCGCGGCATGCGGGAGAACGAAAGGATACCATCATGGCCGATGTGGAAATCATCAGCTCCTCGACCTGTCCGTTTGCACAGAGGACGCGTATGGCGTTGATCGAGAAGGGGATCGAGTTCGATCTCACGGCGATCGATCTGAATGACAAACCGGACTGGTTCCTCGAGATTTCGCCCTACGGCAAGGTGCCGGTCCTGCGTCATAACGGGGCGGTGATCTTTGAATCCGCAGTGATCAACGAATATCTCGAAGAGGTGTTTCCCGAGCGCCCCTTGCTGCCATCCGATCCCGTTCGCTGCGCACAGGCACGCATCTGGATCGATTTCGCCAATGTCCGGTTCACGCCCCATGTCTACAAGCTGATGCTGGCGCAGGATGCCGAAGCCCAGGCCGTCCAGGCCGAACGCCTGACCAATGCGCTTTACTTGATGGAGCATGAAGGTCTGGGAAAGCTGGGCGATGGTTCCTACTGGATAGGCGATGATATCAGTCTGGTCGATCTGACCTTCCTGCCCCATATGCAGCGGCTCGGGGTGCTCGCGCATTACCGTGATTTTCATATTCCCGATGAGTGCGTCCTCCTCAAGGCCTGGCTCCAGCTGATGGATCGTCGCCCGTCGGTTTCGGCAGGCTCGGCCTCTCTGGACGTGCTAATCGAGAACTGGCGCAAATATGCCGAGAACACCTCAACGGGTACCACAGCTGCGGATATGCGCGCGGCGTAAAACTCGCTTCTCGTCATGCCCGCGAAGGCGGGCATCCATAACCACCGGATTTTCCCGGAGTTGCACCTGTGTTTATGGACTCCCGCCTTCGCGGGAGTGACGAAGTTTCGGCCTTTCTCGTCTCACCCCTCCGCCAGCGGGCACATGCCCGGCACCGGCGACGGGACCAGCAAGGTCGTTTCCTGGGACACCATGAGCGGGCGGATTTTTGCGAGATGGGCGTCCCATGCGGGGCGGGCGTAGTTGGCCTTTCGGATTTCGTCGCGCTGGGCGACGTCATCGAATTTCCAGATATGAACGATCTGGTTCAATGGGCCGACATCCGACTGGAAATATCCCACCAGATGCTCGTGCATGCGTGGGTCCTGCGCGGCAAAGCCCCCGTCCTGATAGTGCTTCCAGTATTCGGCAGGCTTGCCGGGGTTGAGCGTGTAGTTGCGAATTTCGAGGATCATCTGGGTTCCTTTCAGGGCAGGTTACGGATACGAAAACGCCGCCACGGCATCATGCCGTGGCGGCGTCCGGGATTGCGCATCGTGTTGCGCGGGATTGCTACTTGGTGAAGGACAGGTCGACCAGGAACAGGGCCATTTCCGGGAAGGCCGTCAGCAGCACCACGAAGATCAGCGAAACCAGAACGAAGGGCATCACGCCCTTGAAGATATCGACCAGTTCCACGTCGGGTGCCAGATTGTGCATCACATAGACGTTGATCCCGATGGGCGGCGTGATCAGGGCGATTTCGACCATCACGACGATAAAGATGCCGAACCAGACCGGATCGAAGCCGAGCGCCAGGACGACCGGAAAGACGAAGGGCAGTGTCAGGATCAGCATGCCCCAGACATCCAGGATCGCGCCGAGGACAAGGTACATCAGCACGAAGATCGCGAGCACGACGTAGCGGTTGACCCCGAGTTCGGCGATCCAGGTGATCAGCCCGTCTGTCACACCGGTGACGTTGAGGAACGCCCCGATGATGTGGCCTCCGACGATGATGGCAAAGATCATGGCGCTGGTGCGGCCTGTGTCTTTCAGGGCGTTCTTCACCGCAGGCCATTTGAAGCGGCCCATGACAGCCATCACCACAACCACGCCGCTCACCCCGATACCGGCAGCTTCGGTCGGCGTGAAGATGCCTGCATAGATACCGCCGAGGACCACCAGAAAGATGCTGAGGACCGGGACCAGTTTCCAGGTTGAGGCAAACCGTTCGCCCCAGGTGTATTTGGGTCCGATGGGGCCCATCTCCGGATTGATCAGGCAACGGCCCCAGATATAGAGCGCGTACATTGAGGCCAGAATGATGCCCGGGACAATGCCGGCGATGAATAGGTGACCGATCGAGGTTTCGGTCCAGATGCCATAGGCGACGAGGATCACGCTGGGCGGGATCAGCATGGCCAGTGTCCCGGCAGACGCTATCGCACCGGTGGCAAGCTGGGGGTCGTATTTGTAGCGGCGCATTTCGGGCATCGCCATGGGACCGATGGTGGCCACGGCAGCGACGCTCGAACCGGTCACCGCGCCGAAGCCCGCGCAGCCGGCCACCGAAGTAATGGCCAGTCCGCCGGGCAGGCGCCCGAACCATTTCTGGACGCAGTCATACAAATCCACGGCCAGTTTCGACTGGTAGACGAGTTGCCCCATCAGGATGAACAGGGGCAAGGCAATGAACACCAGTTCGCTGCCTTTCTGAACGGCGTTCATATAAATCTGGGTCAGGGCGGGCTTGTAGCCGACAAGGATCCAGTAGCCCGCAGCACCCACGACAGCCATGGCAAAGGCGATGGGCACGCCCATGGCGATCAGGGCCAGCATGAGGACAATGCCGGCAATCGCCAGTGTCGTGGGATCGAGAAATTCCATCATCTCTATTTCTCCCCTTCGGCGATCTGTTCTTCCCAGGTTTCCTCATCGCCGGTCGTGCGAATGCCGAAGAACAGAAGGTGAAGGAAGTAAAGCGCCATCAGGACGGCACAAAGGGACACGAAACCACGCAGCGTCCAGACAGGGATGCCGAGATATTCGGTGTTCTTGGTGATCTTGATCAGGAACGGAATTTCATTCGCGGTGCGAACCGCGAGCAGGACGGAGAAGAACAGGCCCGAACCGGCCCAGAGAGCGGTCGCCAGTTTTTTCACTCCGCCTTTGAAGTGCCGGTAGAGCAGTTCCATGCGGATATGACCGTTCACCTTGGTGGTGAAGGGCAGGCTGCCGAACAGAATGAGTGTCAGCAGGGTTTCGTTGAATTCAATCGACCAGTCGAAGGGTGCATTGAACAAATAGCGCATGATCACATCGGCTGTGACGACGGTTGCGAGTAACGGAATGCAAACGCATGTCGCCAGCCAGTGCAGCAGATCGCTGCCGTGATCGGCGAGCGCAAGCAGCTTTTCGATGATTGTGGACATGATGAATTGTTCCCCCGGGCGTCATTACGCGGTCACCGGGCGGGTTCTGGCTTGTTGGCAGAACCCGCCCGGCTTCGCGATTTCAAGTGAACGCGATCAGTAGTCGATCACGCCTTTCACGGGACTGTCGATCACCATCTGGAACTGGTCATTCCAGCTCATCTTGGCGAACTTGTCCCGGTTTGCCATGAGATCAGCGAGCATGGCCTTGGCCGGGCGACCCGCCGCCTCATTGCTGGCGACCCATTCCTCGGTCACAGGGGCCACGAGTTCCTGCCATTTGGCACGTTCCCCGGCGCTCGGCTTGATCATTTCCAGGCCGGCTTTCTTGAAGACGGCGTCGCGGACACGGCGTGACTCCCGTTCATAGAAAAGCTGGGCGATGGCCATGTTCGTTTTCTGGGACCAGTTGTAATAGACGTTCTTCAGATCATCGGGCAGGCCGTCGAAGAACTCCGGATTGACACAATATTCCAGGTTCACGGAGAACAGGCTGACGTCGTTATGGTACTTGGAGACTTCCTGCAGCTTGAAGATCGGGAAGATAGGATCGTTCATCGCAACGCCGTCCACAAGGCCACGCTGTAGCGATGTATAGGCTTCACTGGAGGGTACGTTGATTGCCACCGCACCCAGAGCCTTCAGGGATTCCGACTGCATCCGGCCACCGGCACGGATTTTTGAGCCCTTGAGGTCGGCCAGCGTCTCGTACTTGTCGTTGCCGATGACGTTGTAAGGCGGTGTCACCATGCCGCGCCCCAGGTAGACGCCGAGATTTTCGTACTCATCCTTGAAGTATTCCGGATAGAGCGCGACGTCGGTCATTGTTGCTGCGGATGAATCGTCAAATATGAACGGCAGGGTCATGCCGTGCAGCATGTTGAAGCTCGTCGGCTCATAGATCATGAAGCAGGCCGTGAAGTCGGCGATCCCGTCACGCGCGGCCGTGAAGCCTTCACGCTGGGGGTGCAGCGACTGGGAATGGAAGCTCTGGACCTTGATCTTGCCATTGGATTCACGCTCAAGCTGCTCAAGCGCCTGGGTGTTGAGTTTTTCCACGCCGGCCACGGCAGGCAGATAGGTCGCATAGCGAAAGCTGATGACCGGACCGTCATAGGTAACTTCTGGATTGTGGAGTTCCCCCTTGATCCACTGTTCGGCCAGGGACGATGCTGCGACGGCATCGTCATAGTTGGTGATGGCACTGCCGACATTGTGCCCGTCGGCCGAAGCCGGCGCGGCCGCAAGGGTCAGCGCCATGGCGGCGCTCCCTGCAAGCAGGGCTGTTTTGAATGAGTTCTGCATGTGTGTTCCTCCCGGAAGGGTGTTCCCGACCAATATTTGGCCAGCGTTTCGGTTTCGATGGTCCGCTCGTTTTTTGGCGGCGCTGTGTGAATTGAAGCACGCATATTCGGATATCACCAGAGCCAAACCCGGACTGTCGCGATGGTCAAACCGCCGCCATCCGTTCTTCCAAGGGTTGAAAACGGCATTTTGGGCCGGCATTGGCGGAACAGGTGCTTTTCGCCAGCTTCCGTTGTCGCCTGACAGATCGGCTGATAGGCTTGATTTCAGACAAGGCATCTGGTGCCGCAAGGAGACAAAATGGTTCACGTCCGTGAAATGCCGGAACATCTGCGTGATGCGCTGGTCAATCAGGAATTGCCGGATTTCGGCGATACCCCCTGGGTCACCCCGAAACCGCTCGATGAATGCCGCATTGCATTGATTTCGACAGCAGGTTTGCACCGGCGCGAGGATCCACCTTTCACGCCGGGCGCTGGCGACTATCGGGTCATTCCGGATGACTGCGACATGGATGCGTTGACCATGAGCCACCTGTCGACCAACTTCGATCGCAGCGGGTTCTATCAGGACGTGAACACGTCATTCCCGATCGACCGGCTGCGTGAACTCGCAGCGGACGGCGTGATCGGCTCCGTCGCCAGCCGCCACTTTTCCTTCATGGGTGCGACGCCGCCAGGGGTGATGGAGCCGGTGGCGCGGGATCTGGCAAAGGTTCTCAAGGCAGACAATGTCGACGCTGTTGCGCTCGTCCCGGTCTGACCCCAATGCACGCGCGCCGTGGGCGGGCTGGCACATTACCTCGAAAGTGAAGGCATTCCGACAACGCAGATCGCACTGATCCGCAAACATGCCGAAGAAATCAAACCGCCGCGCGCACTCGCTGTGCCGTTCGAACTGGGACGTCCTTTGGGTGCGCCGAACGAGCCGGAATTTCAGCGGCGTGTCCTGCGCGATTGCCTCGAACTTCTGGAGCGGGAATCCGGTCCGGTCCTCGAGGACTTCCCCGATGACGCCCCGGGCACCGAGCCCGATCAAGAGGGCTGGGCCTGCCCGGTCAATTTTGCGGTACCTGTCGACGACCTCAGCGATGAGGACCTGATCCGTCATGCGCTCGAACAGGAAATCGCGATGTTGCGGCCCTGGTATGAGGAATCCAGGCAGAACCGAAAGGGCCGGACGAATTTCGGCATCTCGGGCAAGACGCCTGAGGAGATCGCGGCTTATATCGCCCAGGTCGCCGTCGCGCGGGAGGATTCGGTATCGCCGATTGCGGACAAGCCGCCGCATCTTGCCTTCAAGCATATGGCCGATGACATGCGTTACTACTATATGGAGTCCGCCATCGCGCGCCCCGATGCCCGGGGCAGTGACCTGGAGATCGGCAACTGGCTTTGGGGGGAAACCACGCTCGGCAAGGTGCTTGTGGTGATCCGGGACTGGGCCATGGAGACCGAACATCCGGGCTTCAAGGCACTGGCACCGACGGCCATGGTGCCGACCCACCAGCGGCATCGCACGATCCACGGTTAGCTGGATTTGCGATAGCTGATCTGAACGCCTGAAGCGCCCTGTTTGTGGACCTGGCCGATGAT
>JAURLR010000373.1 GCA_030831135.1 Alphaproteobacteria bacterium | reverse complement strand
CTCAACAACGCCCATGAGGCCGTTGCTGTTGCCGAAGAACTGTATCCGAAATACTTCAAGAAAGAGTTCGAGCAGTATGGTGTCTTGGTCAATCGCATGGCCCACACCAGCCCCTACCATCTTTTCACCGCCACCAAGCCAGTTCGTTCGCTTGAGGACATCAAGGGCCTGAAAATTCGCGCCGGTGGTGGCACACATGCCGCGATCATCGGGGCGCTGGGCGCAATCCAGACTTCGATCCCGGGTGCGGAAGCCTATACGGCCCTGCAGCGCGGTATTGTGGATGGCGTACATTTCGGTGACGCCATCGCACCGGTCTTCAAGGTCCATGAAATCTCGAAGTACCGCACCACCAATGGCTTCAATATCCTGACCATCGAATATTGTGCCTCGAAGGAGTTTTTCGACGGTCTGCCTAAGGATTTGCAGCTTGTCTACAACGCCTGGGCCCGCCAGACGGCACAGGCTGATGCACAGGGCTTCTATAGCATCGGTGACGTGATCGGTCTTGCCCGAACCAAAGAGGCAGGCGTCGAAGTCATTACTTTGCCGGACGCCGAGCTTGATCGTTGGAAAGCTGCCGTTGCGCCGCTGACAGCCCAATGGGCCGCAAATGAAGAAAAAGCCGGACGTCCG
Source organism: Alphaproteobacteria bacterium (assembly GCA_030831135.1). GTDB lineage: Bacteria > Pseudomonadota > Alphaproteobacteria > UBA6615 > UBA6615 > JABJAG01. The sequence continues at coordinate 3,380 of JAURLR010000373.1, read as the reverse complement.
GGCCAGGTCTTCATTGATGACGTCAAGGCGCTTTCGGCCAAGTACTCGAAGATGACACCAAACGAAATGTTCCAGCTAACCATCGATAGCCCGAACATGAATATGTACGACTTCAAATAGAGGTCTTACCGACTGGAAACGGGCTGCCGGCAATGTCGGCAGCCCGTCTTCCGGTTTCTGAAGTGTCAGCTTCAAAAAGTTTTGCCGATTGGGGATTCGGAAATGCACCAAACCATCGACAGTATCGCAAGGGTTCTGACGTTCATTACGCAGACCTTTGACAAAATCGGAGCCTGGGTTGTTTTGCCCGCAATCAGCGTGGTCATGATGACCGATGTCATCTTGCGCTATGTATTTCACACGCCATTCATCTGGGGTCTGGAATTCGGCGAATGGATGCTCCTGTTCATCTTCGTCGCAGCAATTCCCGAATGCACCCGCCGCAACGGCCATATTCGCATGGAACTGCTGTATGGCGTCATGCCACCGCTATTTCGCAAGGTCATCACCGTTCTCTACGCCATTCTCGCCGGCGGCCTTTTCTGGCTCATCACCGAAGTGGAGTATGAGGAATTTGATTTCTCATTCGGCCTGGGGCGCGTCACCGAATACCTCGAACTCCCTGTCTGGTTGCACCACGCCGCCATGGTCGTGATGGGCGTCATCGTGATGGCATTTTTCGTGATCCGCGCCGTCGGCGTCATCGTCGACCACGACCCATATCCCGAGGTCGAACGCGACCCGGCAGACCTGGAGGACTAGAATATGGATCCCACGACAATTGGTCTTCTGAGTTTCGGCGTGATGATGTTTCTCATCATTCTGGGCGTTCCCATCGCGTTCTCTATGCTCGCCACGGCAGCGGGGGGTCTCTACATCATTCAGGGCCTGTCCTACGCCACCAACCAGATTTCATCGACCTTCTGGGACCAGGCCACGAACTTTGTGTTCATCGCCGTCCCGATGTACTTCCTCATGGGGCAACTGGTTTACCGGACAAATATCGCCGGTGACCTGTACGACTGTGTCTATAAATGGCTCGGGCGTCTCCCGGGCGGATTGGCGATCACGTCCGTTGTCGCCTGTGCCGGCTTCGGCGCCGTATCCGGCGGCAGCGTAACCGCAGTGGCGACCATGGGACCGATGTGTATGCCCGCGATGCGCCGCTACAACTACGATGACAGTCTCGCCACTGGCAGTATCGCGTCAGCAGGCACGCTGGGCATTCTGATCCCGCCATCGATCATTCTTGTGGTCTACGGCATCTGGACAGAATCGTCGATCGGCGCCCTGTTCATCGCCGGCATCATCCCGGGCATCTTGATGACGATTGGTTATTCAGCCACGATCTGGATCCGCTGCATGATAAACCCAGCTCTGGGACCGATCGGCGAATCCTTCAAGCTCAGCGAGAAAGTCTCTTCGCTCACAAAATTGCTGCCCGTTCTGCTGACTTTCCTCGTGGTCATCGGCGGCATCTATGCTGGCGTTTTCACCCCCACAGAAGCCGCAGCTGTAGGTGTCTTCGCCCTGCTCGTGATCTCATTGGCCATGCGCAGGCTCAACTGGGAATCGTTGAGCAAAAGCTTGCTCGAAACCATGCACACATCGGCGATGATCTTCGTGATCATCATCGGCGGGCACATGATGGGCAAGTTCGTGGTCCAGACAGGCCTGACGCAGGGTCTGATCGACTGGATGCAGAGCCTCGGTCTCGGCCCGCTCACCACGATGCTGATGATTAGTATCCTTTACATCATCCTCGGGTTGTTCCTGGATGTCTGGGGCATGCTGATCCTGACGATCCCGTTCCTGTTCCCGATTATTCTGGAGATGGGCTTCGATCCGATCTGGTTCGGCATCTATGCCGTGATCATGGCCGAGCTGGCTCTGATCACACCACCCGTCGGGATCAACGTCTACGTGATGGCAAAGATGGCGCCCGATGTGCCTCTGAACAAGATATTCAGGGGCGTTGCGCCCTTCTTTATCGCCACACTCGGGCTGGTCGTTCTGATCGTATTTTTCCCGGAGATTGTGACCTGGCTGCCGCAAAAAGCAGGCATGATCACAGCCTACGAGGGCTAGCGTAACGTCCGACGCAACTGGGGCTGTTGCGGCTCGGTTTCGTAGACATCCAGATCTGCATCGTAACGCAGCTGGATATCCTCGAACCGGCGGGCACCCTTCCCGGCCGAAAATGCAGCATTCGCCGCGCCGTCTTCGGCGCGGCGTTTTGCATCTTCGGGTACCGGCAATTGCCGTCGGCGGCGGTCGTGTCCCACAAATGATTTTGAGCGGATGAACTGCCTGGGGTTTTCGATCACACTGCGAAGTCGCGCATTTACGGCATCGACCGTAACGGGCTTGGCCAGAAATTCCGTGACCCCGGCATCCCGTGCCGCCTCGACATGATGCTTTTCGGCAAACCCGGTGATCATCATGACCGGCACATGGGTCGCCGGATGGGTCGGATCATCGCGCAACATACGGGAGAACTCCAGACCATCCACCGGGCTCATCATCATATCCGTGATGATGACATCAGGCAGGTTCACGCGACTCTCATTCAGTGCGACCATACCGTTCTCGGCATCGCGGATATTCCGAACACCCAGAGATTCGAGAATGCTACGAAGCAGACGACGCATATGATCGTTGTCATCAACGATCAGAACGCAAAGATCGGCAATTGATGGATCGGACATGACACGAGCTTTCCACAGAAATCCTCGTAACTGCACATGCGAAACGAGAGACTCCGACAAACTATCGGTAAACTATCAACAGATTTGGTTAACAAACGATTTCACCCGGTTTACCAATTGAGCAGGACCGGGGCTGAGATCATTGACCCTAGAGTGCAAACGAACTGGAATAGTGACATGGACGAAGAAGAAGAAATCAGCGTCGACATCTACCACAACCCGCGTTGCAGCAAGTCGCGCGCAACCCTTGCTCTCCTTGAAGAGCGTGGTATCGACGTATCAGTGATCGAGTACCTCAAGGAACCGCCTGACGAGATCGAACTGCGTCAGATCCTCGACCTGCTCGGCATTCCCGCCCGCGACCTGCTGCGCAAGGGGGAAGACGCCTACAAGGACATGAACCTTTCGGACCCCTCACTGTCGGAAGACGACATCGTCAAGGCCATCCTGAAACATCCGATCCTGATGGAGCGGCCGATCGTTGTGACCGCAACGGCTGCGCGCATCGGCCGACCGCCGGAATCGGTGCTGGAGATCCTTTGAACGGTTCGCCCATCCAGAAACGCGCTGCAGCCTATCGCTGCGGGCCATCCGCGACATGGTGCTGACGGACGTGGTCTGGAAGCTCTTCTTCTTCCACCGCATGCTGAGCCGCGCCGGGGAGGGCGCGGG
>JAURLR010000372.1 GCA_030831135.1 Alphaproteobacteria bacterium | reverse complement strand
CTTGTCGCCGACCTTGATGGTCCGGTCCATAATTCCGGATTCGCGAAGTTCCTGAGTGGCACGCCCCATCGTGGCGCGAACCTCCTCTGGCATCCGCTTGGCACCCGCGGCGCTAATCGCCGCGAGTTGTTCCTGCAGGCTCATATAGGCCTCCTGTTTTGGTTACGATTGAAAGCACCTATAAGCTAGGCCTGATCCCGGGACACGGCCACCATTGCGAGGGCATTTCCCGGCACAAGTCCTTTAACCCAGTTGAAATCCAGTATCCGAGGAAAAGACATGAGCGACCCGATCCAGATTCGCATGGGCGGCTACGGCCCCGAAACGACCACCCACAGCCGCGCCCTGAAATTCATCGGCGACAAGCTCGAAGCCCAGTTCGGCGACGGCGTCGACATCAAATACATCTGGAACATCATGGATTTCGGGTATCGCGCCGATGAAATCCTCTGGATGACGGAATGCGGTCTGCTGACCATGTCCTACCAATCCACGAGCTACCTGACCGACCGGGTGCCCGAACTCGGCTTTGTCGACCTGCCCTTCCTGTTCCCCGATCTCGACCATGCGCGCGCCGCCTTTGACGGCGATCTCGGCCGCCACCTCGATAGCTGCATCGAGCGGGAATACAATTATCGGATGCTCGGCTATTTCGAGAACGGCTTCCGCCATATCTCCAACAAGCTGCGCCCGATCCACACGCCCGCCGACCTCGCAGGCATGAAAATCCGCATGCTGCCCAGTGACACCCATGTGCGGACCTTCGATCTGCTCGGTGCCGTTCCCTTGCGCATGGACCTGACCGAGGCCATCGAAGGCGTGATCGACGGCTCGCTGGATGCCCAGGAAAACCCGCTGGCCAACACGGTCACCTATGGCGTTCACAAATATCACCCGTTCCACACATTGAGCGGGCATTTCTACCTGTCGCGCGGCGTTTACGGGCACCGCGAAAGCGTCGATGGCTGGCCCGAGGAACTGCGCAGCGCTGTTCGCATCGCCGTGCAGGAAGCCACCGCCTATCAGCGCGGGCTTGCCGTGGAAGAAGAAGAGATTTCGCAGCAGGCGCTAGTCGCGGAAAACTGCCAGATCAACGAACTCACCGAGGATGAACGCGCCGCATTCCGTGCCGCAGTCGCCCCGATGTATGACGAGGCCCGCGCGCAATTCGGCAACACCATGTTCGATCTGCTGCCGGATTAGAACCTGACGTCCCGGGACAAGCTTCTAGAACCGGGCATTCCGGAGAATTTCGGCAAGCTCTTCCGAAGCTTCATTCTCGGGTTGCCGCTTCTCGGCAAACCATGCCGGCGCGCTGATGCCCGCAGCCTGTTCAGTCCGACCGTGGCACGAATGGCACGTGACACATGTGCTGTCGACATCGGGGAAATCGGCTGCGCTACCATGGCAATCCAGGCAGGTTCCGATGCTCGGCATCGAAACGTCCTCGGCTTTCTCGCTTTTTGTCACGGCGTGACAGGTACTGCACTGGGCGTCCTTCTTGTGATCGTCGTGATCGAAGCGCGCCGCGCTGAACCAGTCCTCGACCGCTTTCACGGGAACGATACTCCAGTCGGCCGCAGCCACGCCTTCATCGAGCGTGTGACAGGTGGCGCATTGCCCCTTCACGGCAGGGCCTGACAGGGCGCGTTCGGCCAGAATGTGCGCGGGCACAGGCTTGGGCGGCGCAATCGGTTCAGGTTCGGCGGCCTGGCCCGGGCGGCGGCGGCGCGGGGGCTCGGGCTGTTCGGGCGCCTGGATGTCGCCGCGTGCGACAGCCTCGTAGAAATCCCCGACGAAGCTGCGCAGCTTCGTCACAGAACCATGTGGCAGGCGCCGGTCGGGCTCTTCAGCCGCAAACGTCAGTGTATGGCATGACACACAGCCATCCGCGAAACTGGGCAGTGTCATGTCCTGGCCTTCATTGGCAGACTGATGACAATCCACACAGCCCAGCACCTTGCGCGTTCCATCCGGGCTGCGTTTTCCCTGCGGGATCAGGTGAGACGCATGAGAAAAAATCAGCCCGCTCAACGGCGCCGCCGGCAGATCAATCTGCGGATGATCGGCAATCGATGCCACACGGGCCAGGGCGCGACCATCGCCGGGGTCGATATCTCCCGTGTGACAGGAGATACAGCCGGCTTCCGTGATCTCGACGCCGGGCGTGATTCCCTTCGGTCCCTTGTGCTCCTGATGGCACGACGCGCAGCCGCCCGACAGATCGACATTCGCGCTGAAGGAGGCATGCGGATCGACATGCGCTGTCAGGGTGTTGTGGCAGGCCGCGCAGGTCGTTTCCGCCACAGCGGCAAAGGGCGTGACATGACAGGCCTGACACCCGGCCTCCAGATCGGCATGAACATTCGACAACCCTTCGGTCACCCACATGGTCTCTGCCAGACGCAGAAAATCGGTGTTGGAGGGCGTCCCTGCGTTCTGCTCCACCGGTTTTGGCGCGTCGGCGGGGCCGAGGAACGTCCCCAGCGGGATTCCGACACCGATCAGCAGCAGCACCAGCGCAATTGCGCCACCAATCTTCCAGCCACTGCGCCGTCGTGCGAGCAGCGTTGTGCGCACCCGTGTGCGGAGCGTTTCTTCCGCATCGCCCATCGGACGTGTGAGTTCGATTCCGATCGCGGCGTCACAATCGGGGGACGGATCACCGCAAACCAGATCATAGGGACCGACCGCGACCGTATGGCCCGGGGTCAGATCGACCGCGCGGCTGGGCACACCGTCAAGTTCGATTTCGGCATTGTCCAGCGCTTCGACGCGCAGCACACCATCACGTATCGACAAGGTGGCATGATGCAGAAGGACGCGCCCGTCGGAGAGATGCAATTCGACATCTGACCCGCGACCGATGCGGATTTCGTCGGCCTCAAGCAGTTCGGAACGGTCGACATAACCCTCACGGCGGGTACGGCGCAGACGATGGCGGACAAGCAGGCGCATAGCGATTAGACCGAGCCCAGGCCGAAGACGAGCATGCCGACAGCATGCGCGACCACGACGGCGAGGGCCGCAAGCGAGAGAGGAACATGGATCAGCAGCCAGGTCCGGAGACGGCTGCGTTGCTGAACGTCGCGCTGCATCCGGTCGACCATTACGGCCTTGCGGTCCAGCAGGAGTTCCGCCCGCCGCGCGGCCTCACCATCGAGGGCCAGACGCTGCAATTCCAACTGGGCCCGGCGCGATGAATTGCGCGGCCGGAAAAACAGGATTCCCACCCCACCCCCGATGCGAAGCCGGGCCGCTTCGGAGCGCACGATGTCGTTCGCAGCCTCGCTGAGCGCGGGGGCAAGTCCACGAAGTTCAATGTCGACCTCTGCAATACGCTTGACCATGTCATCGAAGGTCAGGCCCTCCCGGTTGGCAGCAATCCGACTGGGATAAAGAGCATAAAACGCCACACCGAACAGACCCGTCAGGACCGTGACGAGAACCAGAACATAGGCCGCACCGTGAATGTCCTTCCCCCCTAAAACTGGGCCACTATTTTTAGAGACTGAAGGGGGATGTGAT
>JAURLR010000371.1 GCA_030831135.1 Alphaproteobacteria bacterium | reverse complement strand
GGGGGCGACGTCACGGGCGGTTCGGCTGCCGGTGCGCTCGCGGGTGCGGGCGTTTCCGTTGGGGCAAGTGGGGGCGGAACTGAATCACGAACCGTTGGTTCGCGTGTCGGAATGGATGGCGCGGGCGGCGCGACGGTCGCGTTGGCCTGCTCCGTTCCTTCGGGCTCGGGCGTGGTTGCGGACGTGGTTGCGGATCCGAATTCGGAGGAGATTGATTGTCGCATCTCGGGCGACAGAAACTCGAACCATGCCACCGCGGCGATTCCTGCGCAGGCCGTAACGAGGATGGCCAGAACGAAGACCAGTGGCGCGCGACTTCTCCGGCGTCGCGGCCGTCCGGGCATGAACGGATCCGCGATGGGCGTGCGCAGGCCGGCGCTGTGACGATGGTTTCCATCGTCGAACAAACCGGTCAGCTCTGACTTGAGCGCTGCATCGGCGGCGTGAATATCGGCTTCCGTGATCTTGCCGGGGTCGCGCGGTGCGGGGGGCTCGCGCCTGGCGGCTTCAGGCTCGGCCGTCTGTTCGGCATCTGGCGATAGCTTCTCATCGGACGCAGGTGCCACCGCTTCACTTGAATCAGGCTCGGAATCCTCCGGCCCGGATGCGCTGTCTGAGGAGCCGGTTTCGGCGACGGGATTGTCGATCACTTCGACGGGTTGTTGCGCGTGGCCAAGGATGGGGCCGTGGCAGGGGCCGCGTCGTCCGGGGGTGGTGTTGCGCCGACCCCCGTTGTGCCGGACTGCCCCTCTTCAAGTTGCGCCAGCCGCGTGCTGAGATTGTTGATTGAATCACGGACCGGCGCGAGTTGCGCAGCGATCCGGTCGGCATGGTCGGCGACCCGCTGTTCAAGCGCCTGGAGAATGGTGATGATGTCGACTTGCGTGGTGTCTTCCGCCACGTCCGCCGAGGTCTCTGATTCCGGGGTTTTGTTTTCACCGTTCATGAGTATCGCCTGGTCAACCCAGACCCCGATGGGCTGGCCGGATTCCTGAGCCGCGGCCCGTGCTGCATCGCGTGCCTCGGGGCTGACGCCCTTGACGCTCCACAATTTTCCGCGGGCCATCTTCCAGTCCAGTCATTCCGTGGGCGTTCGTCCCGGTCACGGCTACGAAGTTTGCAGTATTGTCCTGCATCGGCGCAACGCCATCGCGCAAACCCACGCGGGTCCGAACGATCAGTCGCGTCCAAACAGGCGGCTCATCACGCCACCACCCGAAGATGTCTTGCTCGGCCGTGCGGTCGATCCTTTTCCGGATTCTTCCATGCGATCCAGCCGTTCTGAAAGGCGCATCATGGCACGCTCGACTGGCGCTGATGATCCTGCTGATTTGGTTTTGATTTCATTGATCTGCTCGCTCAGGTCACCGACCCGGTCCGCAATCGGCTTGAGGATTTCCGACGTGCGTTGTTCGGAATCCTCGATCCGGGAGGCCAGCTTCTGGATGCTTGCCAGAACTGCTTCCGGGGTCAGTGCCGGCGGCCCACCGGGGCCGGGTGCATTGGGCGGCGGTGGTGCGTTGTATTGTTGTTCGTAATGCGGCTGCTGCGGTGCCTGAGGTTGTTGTGGCGGGGGCGGAGGTGTGGGCGCATCCTGTCTGCGTTGAGAATCGGACGGCTCGCCCGTAAAGCTGAAGGAAGCGCCTCCACTGGGGGCTGCCGGCTTGTTGTCGTCGGGCCCGCGCTTGGATCGCAATTCTTCCGATGCTGCAGCCAGAATCGTCTGGCTGAGCCAGCGCCCCACATTCACACCCTGACGGCGCGCAGCGATCTTGGCAGCCTCACGGGCTTCCGGGGCAACGCCTTTAACGCTCCAGGGTGAATTGTTCGCCATAAACTAAACCGTACGTCCAGAAATCTTCGTTTGTAGGGCCACTAAACAGGGTCAGGTATTACGCGATTATTTATGCCGTACCGCTGTCCGATAACGGGAGTCTCGCACTGCAAACGCTACCGCGATCACATGATAGCGGTATACATGCACTTTTTAAATGCTTTGCAAACATCAAATCTTCGCGGCGTTGTAACAGAATCAAGCACTTGCGGCGAGTACCGGGTACGACTTGGGGCCATACACCGGATCTCCGGCACATGGACGCTGGCTTGTCTGCCGTATTCCTGAAGGCCCAGTCATATTGTACAGGGCATGCGCTACCGCTTGGGCCATACAGGTGTTTCATCAGTCTTATCAGTGGCTTCGAGGCCATACAGGCGTTCTTCCAGTTGCTCGAGCACGACCAGATAAGACGCGATCTCCCGGGTCGAATACTGCTCTGCGTCCGCAAGTATGCTGTCCATCCGGTTCAGGACCTCGTGCGCAGCCCGGCTATATCCTGTCTCATTTGCTGCAGCCTGATCCGGTTTGGGACTTTCCTGTGCAGCCATACGCAGGATGCGCTCGTTGAGCCATTGTCCGATTGTCTGATCGTTTTCCGCTGCCGCAATACGGACCGCTTTTCGGGCATCATCACTGATCCCGACCAGACTCCAGGGCATACTCGGATTGTCCATCGGTATGGCGTCCTTGTGTGCAGTTTGGCTCGACAAGTATAGTCCCGCGATTCATAGGTTTATACCGAGCGGCGCGTTTGTCGCACACCCTGTAATTGTTGGAGTCTTCAAATGGCAAAGGACATCGCTCTCATCACCGGTGTGACAGGGCAGGACGGTGCCTATCTGGCCGAGTTGTTGCTGGGCAAGGGCTACGAAGTACATGGTGTGAAACGTCGTTCGTCCTCGTTCAACACCGGCCGGGTTGATCATCTCTATCTCGACCCCCACGAGAAGAACGTCCAGTTCCATTTGCACTTTGGCGACATGACCGATGCCACCAATCTGATCCGGCTGATTCAGGAAGTGCAGCCGACCGAGATCTACAACCTTGCCGCGCAAAGCCATGTGCAGGTGAGTTTCGAGACCCCGGAATACACGGCGAACTCCGATGCGCTGGGAACCCTGCGGTTGCTCGAGGCCATGCGTATTCTGAAGATGGAAGAAACGACCCGTTTCTATCAGGCCTCGACCTCAGAACTCTATGGCAAGGTGCAGGAGACTCCCCAGAGCGAGACCACCCCGTTCTATCCGCGCAGTCCCTATGCCGCGGCCAAGATTTATGCCTACTGGATTACGGTGAACTATCGTGAGGCCTACAACATGCATGCCTCGAACGGCATCCTGTTCAATCACGAGAGTCCGATCCGCGGCGAAACCTTCGTCACCCGGAAGATCACGCGCGCGGTTGCCGCGATCGATCTCGGGTTTCAGTCAAAACTGTTTCTCGGAAATATCGATGCCAAGCGCGACTGGGGTCATGCGCGCGACTATGTGGAAGGCATGTGGCGCATCCTGCAGCAGGAGACGCCCGATGATTTCGTTCTGGCGACAGGCGAGACCCATTCGGTGCGTGAGTTCGTCGAGCTGGCCTTTGCCGAAACCGGTCGCGTGATCGAATGGCGTGGCACGGGGGTTGACGAGATCGGAATCGACAAGGCCAGTGGTGCCGAACTGGTGGCCATTGATCCGCGCTATTTCCGCCCGACCGAGGTCGATCTGCTTCTGGGTGACCCCAGCAAGGCGAAAAACATTCTCGGCTGGGAGCACAGCACGCCGTTCCCGCGGCTCGTCAAGGAGATGGTCGCAGCCGATCTTGATCTTCTGCGCAAGGATGGCGATATCCATCAGAGCTTTGAATAGTCGATTGTGTGCTTTCACCGGCTTGCGATGTCGGTGCGCACGCGCGATATAGAGCCATTGCTGAGTATTGGGGCGTAGCCAAGCGGTAAGGCATCGGGTTTTGATCCCGTGATCGCAGGTTCGAACCCTGCCGCCCCAGCCAGCAATTCTGATTTCAGGATTTTTTTGAACGCTCCGCCTGAACCAGTTGGTGCAGATGAAACAGGTGTGCGTCCCGGATGCCGCATTCATGCATATGGGTGACGGTGTTTTCCAGATATTCGGCACAGCTTCCCAGATAACCCGACGCGTTCGCCAGCCGGTCCACCAATTCCTGTTCGGGCAGCCGACCGGCATAGCGGGGGCTCGACCGGTTGACCGCGAAGGTCAGGGCATTCACCGGGCCTTTGGGTGTCGCCGCGCGAACCCAGATGGCGTGATAGCTGTCCGCGACAGCCATTTCCCGTGCCCAGACCACGGATAGCTCGTCGCGCATCCGCTTGGCGGGGAGCCGAAAGGCCACCCCGTTGCACGACCCGCCGGCATCCAGTGCAAGAACAAGCCCGGGATTGTCCGGGCTGCCCCGGCCGAGCGGTGTGCGAATGCAGAACGACCGGTGGTAACCCCAGATGCGGGCATTGGCGCGTGCGGTGTAATGGAAGGCCGGGTTCCAGATCAGGGAGCCGTAGCCCAGCACCCAGAGCTGCCCGGGCGGCGCGTGTTCGAGAAACCGGTCGAGGGCGGCTTCCCGTTCGACAGTGGTCAATGGCCGGATATTGGTGAGATGCTCCTGCTCCTTGAGCATGCGGTAGACATCACCGTCGCGGATTGAATCTCGGCTGAGTTTGTTGGTCATCGGAAAACAGGTGGCAGCATGGAAGACTGTGTATATCAATTGGGGTGGACAAAACGAACTTTTCAGCGGGAGTGCTGACTATGGCGATAGCGCCTGAGGATATTCTGACCTTCTGGTTTGACGAGGCTGGCCCGTCGAAGTGGTTTGAAAAAGATGAGGCCTTTGACGCGGAAATACGCGAACGCTTCGGGGCGGTCACCCATCAGGCCCGGGACGGCAAGCTTGAGACATGGTGCGAGACCGCGCGGGGCTGCCTTGCGCTGATCATCCTGATCGACCAGTTCTCGCGCAATATCCACCGCGGCTCACCGCTGACCTGGTCCGCCGATGTGCATGGGATCGCCCTGACCCGTCTCGCGCTCGACAAGGGCTACGACGCCGCACTCGGTCATACGGAACGCAAGTTTCTCTATATGCCGCTGATGCACAGCGAAGTGCTTGCCGATCAGGAGCGGTCGGTTGAACTGTTTCAGCAGCTTGCGGCCGCGCGC
>JAURLR010000370.1 GCA_030831135.1 Alphaproteobacteria bacterium | reverse complement strand
TTCACGACCGCCGCCACCTGCCGGCCCATGAGCTGTTCGGGGGTATAGTGGACCGTCAGCTGCGCTGATGTTTTCCGTATCCCGATCTCCGGACCGAGATCGACCCAGAGCTTGATCGCCGGATGACGCGCCCCGGGAAATGGCTGAGCATCGACAACCGTCCCGACCCGAACATCCACCTTGGCAAAGTCCTCGAATGAAATCTCCAACGGATCAGTCCTTTGCAGCACCACCCGAGGGGCGGTTGTCCGGCCCCAGGACAGGTTCGAGCGTCTCCAGCGCGCGGCGCAAATTACGGTCGAGCGCGCGCATGGTTTCACCCAGATCCGGGCTTTCATCGCGCAACCAGACACGCTGGCTGGACAACCAGACAGCCGACAGCGCCTTGGCGAGCACCCGCCCGCGCAGGCCATCATGGGGAAATCCAGCCCGCCCGGCGAGGAAGGCAAAGCTCCGCTGGCTCTGGGGCAGAATGGCGATCATCGTCTGCGGCTCGCGCGGGACATCCCGAAGGATTTTTGCCACGCTCTGCCGGTACGGCTGAAGCGCTTCAAAACGCATCATCAGGATATCCAGAAACTGGTCGTATCTGGCGTCCGGATCTGCGGGCACGTCGCCGACCTCCGCGACGCTTGCCAGATCCATCCGGCGCGCAAACAGGTCGAGAAGCTGGGCGCGCCCGGGGCAAACGGCATAGGCCTCGGCGGTCGTCACACCGGCGCGTTCCGCCACATCGACCATGGTGAGACCACGCCAGTCATGGGCGTCGACATGCGCAAGCATGGCGTCTGTCAGTTGAAGGACAATATCGGTCTGCGGATCAGTCATCGGAGAGGAATGTAGCGCAAATGCAGCGCCGGGACAGCCTATCCGGCAAGTTCGCGCGAACGTGCCGTGGCACGAAGGATGGCCGTCGTCATGAGGCGTGCAAGTCCGTCTTCCGCCATCAGAACATCCAGCGCAGCAGCTGTTGTGCCACCGGGACTGGTGACATTCTCCCGCAGCGTCGACGCCGTCTCGGCGCTTTGCGCAAGAAGTTCGCCGCTCCCCGCCACGGTTTGCCGGGCCAGAGACATGGCGAGTTCGGGCGGCAATCCCGCCGTGACACCGGCCTCGGCCATGGCTTCGACAAGATGGAAAACATAGGCCGGTCCGCTGCCCGATACACCGGTCACTGCATCCATCAGCCCCTCATCCTCGATCCAGGCCACCTCGCCGACCGCCGAAAGCAGCGTCTGGCAGGTTTCCCGCTGCACATCACTGACATGCCCATTGGCAAACAGAACCGTGATCCCGCGCCCCACAGCGGCAGGCGTGTTCGGCATTGCCCGAACAATCGCGGCACCACTTCCGAGAAGGTGTTCGAAGGACTTCACATTTCGCCCGGCAGCAATCGACAGAAAGACCGTCTCGGCTCCCACCAGACTGGCATAGGGGGGCACCACCGTGTCCATCACCTGGGGTTTGACGGCCAGAACCACGACAGCGGGCCGGAAATCCCGTGGCAGGTCGTCAATCGAAGCGCCGCTCGTCACACCTTGCGGCAGTGCGGGTGCGGCCGGATCGACCACAAAGATATCGCCTGGCGCGGTTCCGCGATCAATCCAGCCCGCCATGAGGGCGCTGCCCATTTTGCCGCAACCGACAAGGAGTATGGATCGAGATTTGGCCAATTCGTTTGCCACCCGGTCTGGTTCAGGCTTCGCCAACAGTTTCGAAGACAATCGAACTCACGGCAGACTGGGCGCTCTGGTTGCCCCAGACAACATATTGAAAGGCCGGATAGAAGCGGTCGAGTTCATGCAGGGCGATATCAATCATGTCTTCGACCTGTTCGGCCGACAACGCGCCGCCCCGCAGAAGAAGCGCATGGCGATAGGCTGGAAGTCCGTCATTGGTGCCCACATCAAAATGCCCGATCCCCAGCCGCTCATTCAGCACCGCCAGCAATTCATGGACCGAAGCACGCCGTTCGGGCGGGGTCCGCACATCAAAGGCACATGTGATCTGCAAAGCGCCGATTTCTTCAATCCAGTTGAAGATCGCGTGGTAATCGCACCAGCGCCCACCCGCCTCAGCGATCAGTTCATCGCGTGCCGTACGTTCGAGGGGCCAATCGCGCAGCGCAACGGTTTCCTCGACAAGATCGAGCGGGTGCATCGTTTGATCGAAGATGGATTGGGACAAATTGCCCATTTGGGTCGGCCTCCTGAGCGCCATCCGGTTCTCACCACGCCGACCCACAATATCTTGAAACAAATACGAAATATTGTATGAAAGCAGGCTTTAACCACTACAGAAGGTAGATTGTCACGAAGCCACGCTGCGCCGCAACCATCCCGGCTGTGGACATCCCTGATTTTCAATTGCCGGAGGCTTGTGCCCCCGACCCGCTCAGGACTTGTCGGTGATGGGACTGGGGCTCGGCTTCGGGCCCGGCTTGGTCGCAGGCTTCTTGCGCGCGGTCGCCAGCTTTTTCTCCAGCGCGGCAACACGGGCCTCAAGAGCTTCCTGCGCCTCGCGGGCACGGATTGCGACCGCCTCGACCGCTTCGAACTCATCACGTCGGACGAGATCGAGGTTTTCGAGCAAGCGTTCGAGACGATGCTGGACGAGGGATTCGATTTCGTCACGCATCCCGCTCGCCACGCCGGCCGCACCGTTGGTGAGGCGGGCGATATCATCGAGAATTCGGCTTCGTGTCTGCACGTCGATTGCTCCTTGTCTGTCTTGAAGACTACGCCGCAAATTGGGGCATGAACAAGGCCGACACGTTGCGGCGCGCCGTCGCACACGCCTATATAACGCGCCAACAAAGGGAGTGTTGCATGTATCTGGTGACGGGTGGCGCGGGCTTTATCGGCTCCAACCTTGTGGCCGGCCTCGCCGAGGCTGGCGACGAAATCATCGTCTGCGACGTGGTCGATGACGCGAACCGCGCCAATATCACCAAGCGCGGCGCGGTGGAGATTGTTGACCCCGAAGCCCTTCTGGACTGGCTCGCCACGACGGACAACCGCCCCAGCGCCATCTTTCACATGGGCGCCATCTCATCGACCGTCGAGCGCAATGTCGACCGGGTGATGCGCAACAACTACCTATTGAGCCTGCGTCTTTGGGAATGGGCAACCGAACATCAGGTTCCCTTCATTTACGCGTCATCGGCAGCCACCTACGGAAACGGCGAGACCGGTTTTGACGATGACAATGATCCCGCTGCACTCCGGCAGCAGAGGCCCCTGAACCCCTATGGCTGGTCCAAGCTGATGTTCGACCGCGCAGCCGTGCAGATGGCAGGACAGGGCCTCGCCCCGCCACAATGGGCCGGGCTCCGTTTCTTCAATGTTTATGGCCCCAACGAGTACCACAAGGGCGGTCAGCGGAGTGTTGTGCCGCAATTCTGGCAGCAGATCCGTGAAACCTCGAAAGCCCGCCTGTTTCGGTCCCATGACCCGGAATATACCGATGGTGGTCAGTTGCGCGACTTCGTACACGTGGCCGACACCGTGTCGGTGATGCGCTGGTTGCTGAAATCCCCCGAGGTCAGCGGGATCTTCAATCTCGGCACCGGACAGGCCCGGTCCTTCGATGATCTTGCGAAGGCAATTTTCGACACGCTGGGTCTGCCGGCAAATATCGAATACGTCGACATGCCTGCCAATGTGCGAAACCAGTATCAGTACTTCACAGAAGCGCGAATGGACCGTTTGCGCAGCGCTGGCTACGATAAGCCGTTCATCTCGCTCGAAGACGGTATTCGCTCCTATGTCGGCGACTATCTCGAGAGCAACGACCTTTACGTCTAGCCCGAGACATCATGAACCAACCTCTCTCCTTCCCCGGTTTTGATCCCGTCGCGCTCGATCTCGGCTTCATTGTGATCCGCTGGTACGCGCTGGCCTTCATTGGCGGGTTGCTTGCGGGATGGGGGTACATCCTGTGGCTGCTGCGTCGCCCGCCCGCCACGATGACGGGTCAGCAGGTCGGCGATTTCTTCAGCTGGGCCATCGTCGGTGTCATCGTCGGCGGCCGTCTGGGCTTTGTCGGCTTCTATCAGCCCGGATATTTCCTTGAGAATCCGCTGCAGATCTTTGCCGTCTGGAATGGCGGCATGTCGTTCCATGGCGGCCTTCTGGGCGTTGTGGCCGCCATCTACTTCTATGCGCGGCGTCACGACATCAATGTCCTGTCGCTGGCGGATCTGGTTGGCGCGGCAGCCCCCATCGGACTGTTTCTCGGTCGCCTTGCCAATTTCATCAACGGCGAACTCTATGGCCGCGCCACGGACGTCCCCTGGGCTTTCGTGTTTCCCAACGGGGGCGATGTGGGTCGCCACCCCAGTCAGCTCTATGAAGCCGGGCTTGAAGGACTTCTCTTGTTCGTCATTCTGTTCGCTCTGGCCCGGTTCGCCGGGGGCCGCGACTGGCCGGGTCTGATCACAGGCATATTCCTTCTTGGATATGGCGCCGCGCGGAGCTTTGTCGAACTGTTCCGGCAACCCGATCTGTATGTCGGCGATGGCGGCTTCCTGACCGGCGGTATCACCATGGGGCAGCTTCTTTCCGCACCAATCATGATTGCGGGGGCCGCGTTCATCGTCTATGCCTTTAGACATGAACGGCTCGACCACAAATCACCCCGAGCTGGCCGCCCAGCAGGCTCCCGCAAGCGCTGAACCGGACGTGCGAAATGCGGACAACCCGCTGGTCGCACGCCTGAAAGCGCGGATTGCCAGCACCGGGCATGTCAGCGTCGCCGAGTTCATGAAAGCCGCACTGGGAGACCAGGATGGCGGCTACTACACGACGCGTGATCCGTTCGGCGCCGCGGGTGACTTCACAACCGCGCCAGAAATCTCACAGGTCTTCGGCGAATTGATCGGCTTGTGGTGCGTCGATACATGGCGCGCCATGGGATCGCCGCGGGCCTTTGCGTTGATCGAACTGGGACCGGGGCGCGGCACCCTCATGTCGGATGCCCTCCGGGCCCTTCGTCAGGTTCCAGAGTGCAGGGCCGCAGCGAACATCCATCTGGTTGAAACCAGCCCGGTCCTTCGTGAACTCCAGCAGAACACCCTGCGCGGGGAGAACATCACCTGGCATTCCAGCTTTCCCGACCACGGACGCACGCCTGTGATTTTCCTGGCCAACGAATTTCTTGATGCGCTCCCGGTGGAACAATACGTCAAGCATGGCGGCAACTGGTGTGAACGTGTGGTGGCACACGACACGGCCCATGACCGCTTCTGTTTCGCCATTGACCGGTCCAAGCGGCTGCCGCTCGGTGCCATCACCCGGCAACTCGCCCAGGCCGAAGAAGGTGAGATTTTCGAATACGCACCCACGGTCCGGGACTTTGTTTCGGATATGGCGCATCAGGTGTTCCTGTATGGCGGGGCCGGACTGATTGTCGATTACGGCTACACGCGCCACGCGATCGGCCAGACCTTGCAGGCTGTCCGCAGACATCGTCCGATCGACCCGCTCGAAAGCCCCGGAGAATGCGACCTGACAGCCCATGTGGACTTTCAGCTTGTCGGTGAGACCGCCCAGAACGCAGGGACGAAAATCTGGGGTCCGGTGGATCAGAGTGTTTTCCTGCAGCGCATCGGGATCATCGAGCGCACCAATATCCTGCTCAAGCGCGCCAATGTTTCCCAGGCCCACGACCTCCGCACGGCGATGACGCGCTTGATTGCACCTGCCGAAATGGGCGCCCTGTTCAAGGTGATGGCGATGACCGACCAACGGCTATCCAGCCTCGCCGGTTTCGAAGCAGACAGTTGAGATGATGATCGCGCCCCACGTGACAGCGCCCACCCTCGCGCACACCCCCGGTGTTGAACACGCCTTTCTGTCGCGCGCGGGGGGCGTCAGCAAAGGCATCTATGCCGGCCTGAATTGCGGCCTCGGCTCTGATGACAATCCCGAGGATGTCCACGAGAACAGGTCGCGTGCGGCCCGCATCCTGGGGGCAAGCCCGGCGCAGCTGCGCACGCTCTATCAGGTGCATTCGGCCCGGGTGGTTGACGCAGACACAGCATGGACCGGCGCACCACCCGAAGCCGACGCGCTGGTCTGCACCCGCCCCGGCACGGTGATCGGTGTGCTTGCAGCCGATTGCGCGCCGGTTCTGCTGGCCGATGCCGCAGCCGGCGTGATCGGCGCGGCCCATGCGGGCTGGCGCGGCGCGCTCGATGGCGTCGTGGCAGCAACCATCGCGGCCATGCTGGAACGCGGCGCGCGGATCGAGAACATGACCGCAGCTGTTGGCCCCTCCGGCGGGCCGGATTCCTATGAAGTCGGCCCGGAATTCCCGGTTCCGTTTCTCGAACAGGACACCACCAATGCCGGTTTTTTTGTCGAGAAGACGGGTTCGGATCGCTTGTTGTTCGACTTGCCTGCCTATGTCCACAGTCGGCTGACACTGGCAGGCGTCACCCGGTCGGCCACAACCGGGCAGGACACCTATCAGGACCCGGATTTCTTCAGCTACCGGCGCAGCTGCCATCGCAACGAGTCCGATTACGGACGCAACATCTCCATCATCACACTCCGCAAAGACGTCTGAACCATGCCTTATCTCATCATGATGATATTTATGGTGATCGTGGCGACCATGGTCGGCTGTGCGATATAGCCTCCTCGTCCTGGCGTTTGTTGTCTTGTCGGCCTGTCAGCCGATCCCACGCCCTTTCGAGGCCGACCGCCAAGCCCCCAATGCCCTGCTCAATCTGGCAGATTCCCGCGGCATCATGATTCTGCCCGTGGCTGATGCCCCGCCCGCCACAGCCGAAAAGCTCGCCGCAGCGATGGCGGAAGCCCTGATCGAGCGGAACGTGCCGGCATTCGTGGGAACCAGCAATCGCTCCAGCAAGATTCTGGCAGGCGAAGTTATCGATCCTGGCCGCGATGCCATCATTGCTTGGACATTGTTCGATCCTGCCGGCGAAGAGATTGCACGGCACGACCAAAACATAGAGGGGACACCGATCGCCCTCTGGGCCATCGCCGATCCGGAACTGATGGCCCGCATGGCCGCGCGCGCCGCGCCCGCAATCGCGGAATTTGTTCAGGAAGAGGCGGTCCAGGAGATTCAGTCGCCCCCACTATTTGTCGGCGCTGTCCTCGGCACCAGCGAACCGGAAGCCATCCGGCTTCAGGCATCCCTGCGCCAGGCTTTGCACAGCCAGGGTGCCCGGCTCACCAACACCGCGTCCAGCGAGGCTCTTGTGGCAACAGCCGATGTCACAATAACGCCCTTGCAAGGTACAAGGAGTGAGGTGGCCATCGTCTGGACAGTCAAAGACCCCTTCGGGACACAAATCGGCAAAATCGACCAGGCCAGCCCGATCGAGCAGTCCGTCATCGAACAGCAATGGGGAGATCTCGCCCGGCAGGCCGGGATCGCAGCCGCAGCCGGAATCGTCAAACTGATTTCCCAGATCGACTGGAGTCAGGGTTTTGTGCCGCCGGAGCCGGAATCAGGGGGACCTGAGCGCGAATCACGTTAGAAGATTATCCCCAGCGGGTGATTGTTTACACGACACTGACGGGTTGATAATTTCCCGCCGCTTACATGTGCGCGATCAATTGGGACCGGGCATTTTCAGACCACATCAATCGCGTTTCATGAGGACGCAATTCGCTGCAGGGCAGCGCGGGGGCAAGTACGATGAAGGTGCTGGCATGCAACAGCAATCGTCCGCTCGCCGAGGCGATCTCGGCGTATCTCAATATTGAACTCACACGCGCTTCGATCCGACGCTTCTCGGATATGGAAGTGTTTGTCGAAATTCTCGAGAATGTTCGCGGTGAGGACGTATTCGTCGTCCAGTCGACGTCCTACCCGGCAAACGACAATCTGATGGAACTTCTTGTCACGCTGGATGCCCTGCGACGGGGTTCGGCGCGCAGGATCACCGCCGTGATCCCCTATTTCGGATACGCGCGTCAGGACCGGAAAACCGGGCCCCGAACGCCGATTTCAGCCAAGCTCGTGGCGAACCTCATCACCCGCGCGGGTGCAGACCGGGTGCTGACCCTGGACCTCCATGCCGGCCAGATTCAGGGCTTCTTTGACATCCCGGTCGACAACCTTTTCGGTGGCCCGCTGTTCTCCGAAGACATCCTCCATGACAAGGCGGGGGGCGAACTGGTGGTGGTTTCGCCCGATGTCGGCGGTGTTGTCCGCGCACGAAGCCTCGCCAAACGGCTTGACGCCGATCTCGCGATCATTGATAAGCGCCGCGAACGGGCAGGCGTCTCCGAAGTGATGAACATCATTGGTGACGTCGCCGGGCGGCAATGCATTCTGATCGACGATATCTGTGATAGCGCCGGGACGTTGTGTAATGCCGCTGCAGCGTTGAAGGAGCAGGGCGCCGAATCGGTTTCCGCCTATGTGACACATGGTGTCCTGTCGGGCGGTGCGGTGGGGCGCGTTGCGGCTTCTCCGCTGGAAACTCTGGTGATGACGGATTCGATACAGGCAACCGAAGCGGTGCGTGTGGCGAGCAATATCCGCCAGTTGACCGTGGCGCCACTTCTCGGAGAGGCGATCAACCGGATCAGCAAGGAAGCCTCGGTTTCAAGCCTGTTCAATTGAGTTCGGCGCATTCCGTACCGAACTGAACCGCACCGGTGGTGGCACCCTTGGAGGCATCGCCGGGCTTGAGGAGTAGAATATGTCCGATACCGTTATTTTTAATGCGGAATCGCGCGCACTGGTAGGCAAGGGGGCCGCCCGTGCAGCACGTCGAAACGGTCGAGTTCCGGCAGTGGTTTATGGCGCAAACAAGGACCCCGAACCCATCACCATCGATCCGCGCCAGTTGCGCGCCGCACGCATGCAGCCCAGCTTCTTTGCCACGCTGTTCGACGTTTCGCTGGATGGGAACAAGCAGCAGGTGCTTTGCCGTGACCTGCAGCTGCATCCTGTAACCGATCAGCCGATGCATGCAGACTTTTTGCGCGTGACCGATTCCACCCGGATCAATGTCGAAATTCCGGTCATCTTCACGAACGAAGAAGAATCTCCGGGCCTGAAGAGCGGCGGCGTTCTGAACATTGTCCGCTATGAGGTCGAGGTCATGTGCCGCGCGGGCGCAATTCCCGACGACATCGTCGTGGATCTGACCGGGCTCGAAGTTGGCGACAGCGTTCATATCTCCAGCATCACGCTTCCCGATGGCGTCAAACCCACCATCGACCGTGACTTCACCATCGCGACAATTGCAGCACCGACCGTCGCTATTGTTGAAGACGACGTGGATGAAGACGCCGAGGGCGAAGATGCCGACGGCGCGGATGAGAGCGGCGAGGGCGAAGGCGAAGAGGACGACAGCTAAGCCTCCCGCAGGCGGATCAACGCAATGCAACTGGTTGTCGGCCTTGGTAATCCCGGGCCCAAATACAGAAACAACCGACACAATATCGGTTTCATGGC
>JAURLR010000369.1 GCA_030831135.1 Alphaproteobacteria bacterium | reverse complement strand
TGTCGACGTCGGACGACGTGGTCTCGCTCGATACCGCCCAGGAAGGCTTTCACGGCAGCGAGGCGGGCTGGAACAATTACGACCGCGGCCTCAGCACGATGAAAGCCGGCCCCGACGAGGAAGCCGAAAAAGCGGGCATCAACCCCGAACTCCATTGCGCAAGCTGGGATTACGAGGCCGCCTTCGTCGGCTGGTACCGCCACTGGCGGAAGCTTGTCGAAGAGGGCACGCAGGACGGGGAGAAGCCGGCGGTCGCCGCCGAATAGGGGCTTTCCCGCCGCCAGCACCCGAAAGCCGCAATTCAACCCCATGTACCCGAAGGGATGTGTCGGAGGCGTCGACGATCCTGGCGGCGCAGGGGACCTGCCCGCGACCGGACCCTGAAAGTCGCAATTCAACCCCATGCACCCGAAGGGAAAGGGCGAAAACGCGGTGTCGGTCCGTGGCGACATATCCGTTTGAGATGCATTTGCGCATTCCTGCTGCGGGACACACCGCACCGGTTCGCGCGCAACAGTGTCACGCGCGTTGCTGCCGGTGCATCCCGGGGTTCCAAATATAAGTCAGGCTAACACCGAAAAGAACAAAAAGCGAACAATGGCCTGGAAATTATTCTGGTCTCGGCCGGGTGAGCGCCTGGCATCCCGAACATTCGACAGGCTTTGTCGTCGAATTTGGCATCTCTGTATCAAGCCATGTGTGGACGGCTCCGTGTTGGCAAGGGTATTTTGACGGTGATGCATCGCTGGTCGGTGCTGCCATGTGTCCGGCCTGTTTGTGCGGCACTCGACATGGCCGCTGGCCCTAATGCTCTCCGCGGGTCGGGTCCCTGTCAAAAGCACGCAGTCGCAATGCTGCACTGGCTAAAATGGGGTGTCCCGTTCCGTGGGCCGACTGGCTGGGTGCATTATCCGTTGTTGGCCCTCTCCAACCTCCGTTGCGCGGTTGTCGCGCGCTGTCTCATGCGGTCTGTGTGTCAGGCTCCTGATAATAGTTACCGTGCGCCATCATCGCCCAGGCAGTGCGGGCGATCTTGTTGGCAAGGGCAATGGCCGCGATCTTCGGTGAGCGTCGTTCGAGCAGCCTGGTCAGCCAGGGCCTTCGTGTGTAACCGAGCTGTTTTGCCCGGCGGATGACCGAGAGTGCGCCAACCACGAGCATCGATCTCAGGTATCGGTTGCCTGCCTTTGAGATGCGTCCGAGGCGCTCCTTGCCGCCGGTCGAGTTCTGTCGCGGCACCAGGCCGATCCAGGCTGCGAGATCGCGTCCCGACCTGAAGACATGAGGGTCGGGAACGGAAGCGACCAATGCCGTGGCGATCAATGGCCCGACTCCGGGAATGTCGGCCAGCCTCTGGCTTGTCTCGTTCGAGCGATGGGCTTCGAGAATGCGCCGGTCGGCTTCCTGAATCTGGCACTTCACCATCGCGAGCTGATCGCGCAGGGCCAGCAGACACTCACGCGCGCCTTCCGGCACCCGGTCATCCTCGCCACGCTTGATGACATCAAGCAGCTTCTCCACCCCGTTGCGCCCGACGCCGGCGACGATGCCGAACTCGGCGAGATGACCACGGATGGCATTGATCAGGGTCGTTCTCTGGCGGACGAACAACTGACGGCTCTTGTGCAGTATCAGGACAGACTGCTGTTCAGCCGTCTTGATCGCAACGAACCGCATGGTCGGCCGCGTCACTGCCTCGCAGATCGCCTCCGCATCGGCCATGTCGTTCTTGTTGCGCTTCACATAGGGCTTCACGTAGCAGGGCGGCATCAGCCTGGCCTCATGGCCCAACCTCACCAGTTCCCGCGCCCAGTGATGCGATGTCGCGCACGCTTCCATGCCGATGAGGCAAGGCGGTTGCTTCTCGAAGGACGACAACATCTGTCCCCGTCTCAACTGTCGGCGGATAACAACGGTTCCATCGGCGGTAACGCCGTGAACCTGAAAGACGTTCTTCGCAAGATCGATCCCAATCGTGATAGCTTCGTTCATGGATGGCTCCTTTCCCGTGTGGTCGCAAAACCACAATTCTGGCACCTCGATGCCTTCAGAAGGAGCCGTCCACAGCATCATAAGCGGACACTTCAAATGTCGAATAAACTGTCGGTTTTCTTTACAAATTGGTGTATGCGAGCCGCTCAGTACGGTCATAGGCTTCTGATTTAAAATACTTTTCTCCGCTGGCATGATTCTTGCTCTCATCATCACACATTGTTGATTGGAAGAGATTTGCTGATGAAAAGTCTACTAGCATCCGTCGTGATCCTTAGCGCCGTGACGGTCGTTACGTCCGCTGCGTATGCAGCGCCAGTTACCGTCAATCCTGTGGTCATCGGAACTGTTTATGATTTAGTGAGCGACGGTATCGATGGCAGCGGGGATTTCGCGAGCGCTGGTTTCGTTTATGCTCATAATAATCCTGGACAACCCAATGATGCCCGCGGCGTAATTGAATTTGATCTTTCTGGTCAATCTATCGCGACTTCCAATGTCAGCCTGAATTTTGACCTCCAGGTCAATAATGTGAGTTTTGGTGATGACATCAGTCATACCTTGAGGTTAAACGCCTCGCTCGGGGACGGTGCCCTGAATGTTGCCGATTACCTGGTTGTTGGTACAGAAATTGCCGCCTTTAGCCCAGCTGCTGTCACGACATCAGAAGTCTTTTCAATTTCCTCTGCTCTTTTGTCAGGCATTCT
>JAURLR010000368.1 GCA_030831135.1 Alphaproteobacteria bacterium | reverse complement strand
TCCACATCACCCGCACCGAGGCCGAACGCGAGGAGGCGCACCAGCAGCGCTCGCGTCTGCTGTCGGGCATCTCGCGGCTGTCGCGCATCCGCGAGGGCGGCGGACCGCAATCGACTATGCTGCAATACAACGACACGCGCCTGGCGACCGAGGAAGGCGCGCTGATCGGCCCGCCCGAGGAAATCGTGGACCGGCTGCAGCGCATGCGCGACGGCGGCATCGAATATGTGCTGCTGATCGACATCACCGGCTCACGGGAATCCCTGCGCACCTTCCATGACGAGGTGATGCCAAAGCTGGCTTAGATTTGGAAATCACCGCCCGAACAAAGCCTCATGCTGAGCTTGTCGAAGTATGAGGCTGCGCCCTCGCCCTTCGTCAGGCTCAGGGTGAGGGCGCTTCGTAGTCCGACGCAAAGAAAAAGGGCCGCACGATCCGTGCGGCCCTTTCTGTTCGTCGGTGTCAGGTGTTTGGCTTACTTGGACTTGCCGTTCCAGCTGACAACCTTGTTCTTGTGCTCACCCAGGCCGTCGATGCCCATGGTGATGACGTCACCGGGCTTGAGGAATTTCGGCTTCGGCTTCATGCCAAGGCCGACGCCCGACGGCGTACCGGAATAGATCACGTCACCGGGGTACAGGGTGATCATGTTGCTGAGATAGCTGATGATCTCTGCACAGGAGAAGATCATGTCCTTGGTGGTCTCTTCCTGCATGCGCTCGCCATTGACGTCGAGCCAGACATTGAGACGCTGCGGGTTGGGAATCTCGTCCGCCGTCACGAGCCACGGACCGAGCGGGCCGAAGGTGTCGGAGCTCTTACCCTTGACCCACTGGCCGCCACGTTCGATCTGGTAGCTGCGCTCGGAAACGTCATTGCCTGCGGCATAGCCGGCGACATATTTCAGCGCGTCGCGCTTGCTCACATATTGCGCCTTACGGCCCATCACGAAGCAGAGTTCAACTTCCCAGTCACCCTTCTTGGCACCCTTCGGCAAAATGATACGGTCGTTCGGGCCGGTCAGCGGGCAGGTCTTGGTGAACAGGATCGGCTCGTCAGGAATCTTCATCCCGGCTTCGGCTGCATGTTTGGCGTAGTTCAGGCCAATGGCGAAAACACGGCGTTCCACAACGGGGGAACCGATGCGCGGACGACCCTTGACGATCGGGAGACGCTTGGGGTCGCGCTTGCGGATCGCGGCAAGGCCCTTGGGCGAGAGGACATCGGGCGTGATGTCGGCGACGACCTTGGACAGGTCACGGATGTTGCCGTCGTCATCCAGCAGGCCCGGCTTTTCCTTGCCGGCAGGTCCGTAGCGCAAAAGTTTCATTTTTTGGTCTCCCCATTATCGAATCTGAACACGCCCGAATGGGCGCGCGTATTGAATCTCGGCGGAAGTTGTAACCTGCTTGCGGAAGGTTGAAAACCGTTCCTTTGCGCGACGATTGCGCGTGACGCGTACTAGCGCAGCGCGTCGAGGTTGAGCTCCACACTTTCGCCCAGCCACATGACATGGGTCGAATGGTCAGCCAGCGCGTCGCCCGTTTCGGGATGCAGAAGAAGTGTCAGGCCTCGCCGGTTCAGGGCGAGCCAGGGAACGAGTTCGGCAAACACATCGGGTTCGAACGCGACCTGATAGCTCCAATGCGGATGCGGGCCGACGGGCTTGTCGTGCCAACGGCCCAGAACAGTCTCGAATCGCGCATCAATTTCCGCGCGCAGGGTTTCGGCCTCGGCCTTGGTCGTAGCGTCGTAATAGACATGCGCGTGGTAGCCGGTGATTTCGGAATTCGTGTTTGTCATGAGGGGAAACTAGTTCTTTGGGTCAGGTGGTCAACGACGGAGTTTGTGAAATCTACAAAATTCTCCGGACTTGAGGTTGACGGGCCGAGAACCGACTTGGTTTACTTGCCGCGACTGCCACGTGTGGCCATCCGGGCTGGGCGTGTTTCGATCCGGGTTGTCATGAGGAGCGAAGACGCTCTTGATCAGGGCAAAGCGGGGACGCATCCCACAGACGCGGTCAAGCGGGATGCAGGCGCCAACAGGAGAGGCCTGTGACAGTCACCGGATCGGAACCGGCCATTCTCGACGCGCATCCGCGGGATCGGGACCAGATACGCGATCATTTCAACTGGGTGCGTGGTGAAACCGAGCGTCTGGCGGCACCGTTGTCGCCCGAGGATCAGGTCGTGCAGTCCATGCCCGATGCCAGCCCGACCAAATGGCACCGCGCACATATGACGTGGTTCTTCGAAACCATGATTCTGACTCCTTTTCTCGCGGGCTATGAGCCGATCGACCCGCATTACACCTTCCTGTTCAATTCCTATTACGACACTGTCGGGGCGCGTCACCCGCGCCCGGATCGCGGGCTTCTCACCCGACCGAGCGCCGATGATATGACCGCCTACCGCGCCCATGTCGATGCGGGCATGCGATCCCTGATTGCCAATGCGGATGCCGATGTCTGGGCCGAGGCGGCACCCCTGATCGTTCTCGGCCTGCACCACGAACAGCAGCATCAGGAACTGATCCTGATGGATATCCTGCATGCGTTTTCAAAGAACAGCGTGGCGCCCGCCTACCAGACCTATCGTGCCGCCCCGGCACGCAAGGCACCCGAGTTGCGCTGGCATGCGCATGACGGCGGATTGACGGAAATCGGCCATTCGGGGACCTGTTTTGCCTTCGACAATGAAGGGCCGCGTCACAAGGTGTATCTGGAACCTTTTGCGCTGGCCTCGCGTCTGGTGACGAATGGCGAGTGGAAGGCGTTCATGGATGACGACGGCTATGAACGTCCCGAGCTCTGGTTGTCAGATGGCTGGGCTGCGGTCGGTGCCCATGGATGGAACGCGCCGCTTTATTGGCAGCAGGTCGACGGGGAGTGGATGAACATGTCTCTGTCCGGGCTCCAGCATATCAATGATCAGGCACCTGTCTGTCATGTGAGCCTGTATGAGGCCGAAGCCTATGCGCGTTGGGCAGGGAAACGACTCCCGCGTGAAGCCGAATGGGAGGCGTTTGGCGCGCAGCAGGATGTGGCCGGGAATTTTCTGGGTTCGGGACTCTTGCGCACCACGCCCGCCATCGATCTAACCCCGGACCAGCCCGAACAGATGTTCGGGGATGTCTGGGAGTGGACTCAAAGCCCCTATGTGCCCTATCCCGGGTTCAAGCCCGTCACGGGCGCGGTGGGCGAATACAACGGAAAATTCATGGCCAATCAGTTTGTTTTGCGCGGCGGCGCCTGCGTGACCCCGGAGGGTCATACGCGCGCGACCTACCGCAATTTCTTCTATCCGGCGATGCGCTGGATGTTCGCCGGTGTTCGACTGGCGGATGATCGATGAGCAGCGCCACCGCAGAGACTCTCGGCTCGCTCCACGACTATGTGGAATATGACCATGCGACGAACAACTTTCTCGAAGATGTTCTGGCCGGTTTGCGCCTGCCCTCCAAACGCCTTCCCAGCAAATACTTCTATGACGAACGGGGCTCGCAGCTTTTCGATGATATCTGTGAGTTGCCCGAGTATTACCCGACCCGCACCGAGATGGCGCTGCTGCGCACAATCTCGGACGATGTTGCCGAATTGGTGGGTGACGGCGCTACGGTTATTGAATTTGGCAGCGGTTCGAGCACCAAAATCCGCATCCTGCTCGATGCGTTGAACGAACCACTCGCCTATGTCCCCGTCGACATTTCCCGTGAGCATTTGCTGATGTCGGCCAAGGATCTGGCGGACAGTTATCCCGATCTGCGGGTTGTTCCGGTGTGCGCGGACTACACCAAGCCCTTCGACGTGCCCGAGATTGCGGGCGAGAAGGTTCGTGCCGGTTTCTTTCCCGGATCGACCATCGGAAATTTCACACGAAGTGAGGCTGTTTCATTCCTGCGTGCCGCCGCGATTGACCTTGGTCACAATAATGGCCTGCTGATCGGCGTGGACCTGCGCAAGGACATCGGGATTCTGCGTGCGGCCTATAACGATGCGGCCGGGGTGACCGCCGCGTTCAACCTCAATCTCCTGGAGCGGATCAATCGCGAGCTCGATGGCAATTTTGACGTCGCAGCTTTTGAGCATGACGCGCGCTGGGTCCCCGATCCGGGGCGGATCGAGATGCATCTGGTCAGTCGTCATGCACAGGATGTCACCGTCGGCGGAGAGGTCTTACACTTTGAGGCCGGCGAAAGCATCCACACAGAGGATTCGCACAAATACGACATCGCTGGCTTCAAGGCGCTGGCTGCCGAAGCAGGCTGGAACAGCATCGAGTGCTGGACCGATCCAGACGAATTGTTTTCGATTCACCTGCTGCGGGTGGCCTGAACCGCTTTCTAACTGCGGTGTTCGGCACCGACTGCGTCGGTCAGGTGGGAAAAGCCGTCCCGTGTCAGTTTCTCGGCGATGTCCTGCTTGATCTGCTGGACGAGGCCGGGGCCCTTGTAGACGAGCCCGGTATAAAGCTGGACGAGTGACGCGCCGGCGCGAATTTTCGTATAGGCGTCTACGCCGCTCATGATGCCACCCACACCAATCAGCGGGATCGCGCCGCCGGTTTGTGCATAGACCTTGCGCAGCATCTCATTGGCTATTTCGAAGAGCGGCGCACCCGATAGCCCTCCGCGCTGGCTGGCATTCGTGCTTTGCAGCGAGGCCGGGCGCGCGGTCGTCGTGTTGCAAAGCGTGATGGCATCGATCCGTGCGGCGAGAATGATTTCGAGCAATTCGGTCAGGTGGGCGTCTTCGAGATCGGGGGCCAGTTTCGCAAACATGGCGGGAGACGCACCCGAGGCGTCACGTGCTGCATTCAGGCGTGCGAGAAGGTCTTCGAGCGCGCGCGGCTCGAGAAAAACCTGACCATTGGCCGAATTGGGGCAGGAGACATCAATCGTCAGAAAGTCGGCCGCCGGTGAAAAACTCTCCACGAG
>JAURLR010000367.1 GCA_030831135.1 Alphaproteobacteria bacterium | reverse complement strand
TCCATGCCATGCTGGGAATTGTTCGACGCACAGGACGAAGCCTATCGTGCGGCGACGCTCGGCGAGGGCGTGCGTGTTGCGGTCGAAGCCGGCGTTACCTTTGGTTGGGCACGCTATGGTGTTGCCGAAGCCAATATCGTAGGTATGCCCGGGTTCGGTGCCTCGGCACCGGCGCCTGAGGTCTACAAACATTTCGGGATTACGGCAGATGCCGTGGTCGAACGCGTCCGGTCGACAATCGGCTGACGCGGTATTTCTGAACAAGCGTTAAGACGAGGAGAGAGTGATGGCGGTTCGCGTTGCGATCAATGGTTTTGGACGAATTGGGCGACTGGTTCTGCGGGCGGCCTACGAACAGGGCCGCAAGGATATCGAGTTCGTGGCCATCAACGATCTGGGTTCGGTCGATGCCAATGCTCACATGCTGGGCTATGACACGGCACATGGCCGTTTCCCCGGCAAGATCACCACGACCAAATCGTCGATCAATCTCGGTGCCAAATCGACCATCGGCCGCTCGATCAAGGTCCTGTCCGAGCGCGATCCGGCAGCCCTGCCCTGGGGCGATCTGGACATCGACGTCGTGCTGGAATGCACCGGCATTTTCACCTCGAAAGAGGCGGCGGGCAAACATCTGCAAGCTGGCGCCAAGAAGGTCCTGATATCGGCCCCGGCAAGCGGTGCCGACATCACCGTGGTGCAGGGTGTGAACGACAGCAAGCTGCGCAAGTCCCACAAGATCGTCTCAAACGCGTCGTGCACAACCAACTGTCTGGCCCCCATTGCCGCAGTGCTCGACAAGACCGTCGGCATCAAGCACGGCTTCATGACCACGGTGCACAGCTACACCGGCGACCAGCCCTCGGTGGACACGCTCCACTCTGATCTGCGCCGGGCACGTGCGGCCGCCTGTTCGATCATCCCGACCTCGACCGGTGCGGCCCGGGCCGTTGGCCTTGTGCTGCCCGAACTCGCAGGCAAGCTCGACGGCACGGCCGTTCGCGTCCCGACGGCGAATGTCTCGATGGTGGATCTCGTCATCGAGGCCAAGAAGAACACCTCGGTCGAGGAAATCAACGATGCCATGCGCAAGGCCGCGGCGAAGGGTCCCTTGAAGGACATCCTGACGATCAATGACGCACCGCTGGTGTCGATCGACTTCAACCATGACCCGGCCAGTTCGGCATTCGATGCCACCCAGACCCAGGTCACCGATGGCCGGATGGTGCGAGTCCTGAGCTGGTACGACAATGAGTGGGGTTTCTCGAACCGCATGAGCGACACCGCCGTCCAGATGGCAAAGCTCGGCTAACCCACGGATATTCATAACGAAAGCTGCCCAGGGGAAACCTGCGGGAGGCTTTTTATGACCCCACAAATTCCATATTGGAATAAATTGTATGACTTTTTTACGTATTTGTTCTGAAATAGATCACACCTATATTCTCCTCAACGCGGCACATTCCGCAGCCAAACAACGAGGAGAAGACAATGTCACAGGATTTGAACCACGCACCGAGCGCTTCTGAATATCAGCAGATCGAGGCCCGTGCCCGCGAATTGCAGGGTGAAGTCACGGTGCACATCTTTCGCGCCTCGGCCCGCGCGCTGCGCCGGGCGTTCCGCCGCTAACAACACGCGACATCGACATAGAAAAGCCCGGGACCGTCCCGGGCTTTTTTTGTCAGGCCGCCTTGCCGAGCGGTCGTTCCTTGAAATGATTGGCCAGGAAATCCACAAAGGCGCGAACCTTGGCCGACAAATGGCGGCCGGGCGGATAGATCGCATGCACCGAGGGCTCCGGCTGGGCGTAGTCGCCCAGCACCTCGACAAGGCGCCCGGATTCAAGATCAGGACCCACCATCCAGGTCGGCAGGTTGACGATCCCGAGCCCCTGAAGCGCGGCTTCGAGCAGGGCTTCACCATTGTTGGAGGCGAGATTTCCCGTCGCCTGGACGACATGCTCCTTGCCCGCAGTGTCCGTCATGCGCCAGGTATTGCCGCTCGAAAGATAGGAATAGGTCAGACAGTTATGCACCCGCAGATCTTCGGGCTTGTCCGGGCACCCGTGCTTTTTCCAGTATCCCGGTGTCGCCGCGATCACCCGGCGTGCCTCGGCAAGCTTTCGCGCAATCAGACTGGAATCCTTCAATTCACCCACCCGGATCAACATGTCCGAGCCTTCGGCAATCGGATCGACGAATTGGTCCGACATCGAAAGCTCCATCGAGACATTCGGATAGCGCTCCAGAAACTCTCCCAGAATGGGCACGATATGGCGTCGCCCAAACACAACGGGCATGTTGAGACGCAACACCCCGCGTGGATCGGCGTTGAGTTCCGTGACGGCCGCTTCGGCTTCCTGAATATCTGCAAGGATGCGCTGGCAACGCTCATAATAGGCGCGGCCTTCTTCGGTCGGTGCCAGCTGGCGGGTCGTGCGATTGAACAGGCGCGCCCCGAGGCGGTCTTCGAGACGTGAAATCTGCTTGCTGACCGCCGAGGGCGTCAAATTCATGGATCGCGCTGTCGCCGAGAAGCTTCCCGACTCAACGGCACTTACGAACAATTGCATCGAGGTCAATGTGTCCACAATCCCGCCTTTTTATTCCCATATGGAACAATTGGTGTACTGCTTACGCGACCCTGTTTCAAGCAAGAACCACAACTGAGCCCATGAGCGCGCCGGCCACCTTCATCGTTCACGACCTGCAACACGCGATTACGGCGCTCAAGGTGGCAGAGCAGCTGGACATCCCGGTGATTCTGATCAGCGCGCCGGGGGCCGCGCGCGCCGGTGGTGCGGGCTGGTGGCGCGCATTGATCGCCCAGGCGCGCGCCGCTGTGCCCGCCGCCACCGCCACCACCAGCATTCTCGATTGCGCAGACGAACCCGGCACGGCGCTGGCCGCGATCCGCGAAGGTGTCGAAGCGATTGCGATCTCCGTCCCGGACCCCGGCTTTGAACGACTTGTGGATATCGCCGGGCAATCCGGTGTGGCGATTCTCCCCATCGCATGGGACACAGCTTGTGATCTTGCCGGGTCAAACGATCCACAAGGCGATTGTGAAAACCACCTGGGCAAACTATCGGCTGGCGTTGCAAAACCCCGCGCCCTCGGCTAATTCACTAGGCATAGACGTCCATTCCGCGACTTGGCTTCGTGGTGCGAAGGACCGGTTCCGAACACGGGAAGAAACACGATGAGAGTCACGCAGCGCGTCCGCAAAATTCTGTCCTGGTATGAAAGCGACAATCCAGGCACCAAAACCAACCTCGCCCGCATCCTGATGACCGGCAAGCTGGCCGGGACGGGCAAGATGGTCATTCTTCCTGTCGATCAGGGATGGGAACATGGCCCGGCTCGCAGCTTTGCGCCGAACCCGTCGGCCTATGACCCGCACTATTTTCCGCAGCTGGCCGTCGATGCGGGGCTCAACGCCTACGCCGCCCCGCTCGGCCAGATCGAGGCCGCAGCCGACAGCTATGCCGGTTCTGTTCCGCTGATTCTGAAGATGAATTCCTCGAACTCCCATGCCGTATCGAAGGACCAGGCGATTACCAGCTCGGTCGGCGATGCGCTGCGTCTGGGCTGCACCGCTGTCGGGTTCACGATCTATCCCGGCTCCGAGCAGCAGTTCGAGATGATCGAGGAAATTCGCGAGATCACCGAAGAAGCCAAGTCCGTTGGCCTGGCCGTCGTGATCTGGTCCTATCCGCGTGGCGGCGATCTGTCGAAAGACGGTGAAACGGCCATCGATGTCACCGCCTATGCCGCCCATATGGCCGCCCAGCTCGGTGCCAACATCATCAAGGTGAAGCCGCCGACGGATTTCATCGAGAGCAAGGACGCCAAGAAGGTCTATGACGCCGAGAAGATCGACATCTCGTCCCTGAACGCGCGGATCGCACATATCATGGACGCCTCCTTCGGCGGCCGCCGTCTGGTGGTGTTCTCGGGTGGTGCCGCCAAGGGCACGGACGCCATTTACGACGAAATCCGCCAGCTGCGTGACGGTGGCGCCAATGGCTCCATCATCGGACGCAACAGTTTCCAGCGCAGCCGCGAAGACGCGCTCGATCTGCTGGGCAACATCATCAAGATCTATCAGGGTAAATTCTGATCGCAGACCCGACCGAAGGCGCAGCGGAGACTCCGCGCTGCCGCCTGTACCTCATCAGCCCATCCAATCTGGACGGCGCGCATCTCGACAACTTCGCGAAGGTGCTTGAAGCTGCGTTGGCCGCAGGTGATGTGGCATGCCTGCAATTGCGCCTCAAAGCTGCCGGCGCAAACCCTGCAGATGACGGCGCCATTCGACGGGCAACGGCAGCACTTCTGCCGATCACCCAGAAACATGATGTGGCCTTCATCCTCAACGACCGGCCTGATCTGGCTGCCGAACTCGGCTGCGACGGGGTGCATGTGGGGCAGGACGACGCGTCCTATAACGAGGCCCGCCGCCTGATGGGGAGCAAGGCCATCGTCGGTGTGACCTGTCACGGCTCGCGCCACCTCGCGATGACGGCAGCTGATTCCGGGGCCGACTATGTGGCCTTCGGGGCGTTCTATCCCACCACCACGAAAGCACCGAAATCCCAGGCGCGACCCGACATCCTGAAATGGTGGTCGGACATCATGGAAGCGCCCTGCGTAGCGATCGGCGGCATTACCGTCGAGAATTGCGCGCCGCTGATCGCTGCCGGGGCCGACTTCCTTGCCGTCTCGGCCGGGGTCTGGGCACACCCGGAAGGACCGGCGGCAGCCGTGCAGGCCTTCAATGATGCATTCGACAAGACCACCCGCAGCACGGGGTAGAAAAGCCCTCGCGCAACTGCTAGTGATCCGCGCCGCAGGCAGAATTCTACAGGCGAAAAGAAATGAAGATCGACGGAAACGAAATCCGACCGGGCAATATCATCGAACATCAGGGCCAGCTCTGGCGCGTCGTGAAGACCCAGCATGTCAAACCCGGCAAGGGTGGGGCCTTTCTGCAGGTCGAACTCAAGGACATCCGACACGGCACCAAGCTGAATGAACGATTTCGTTCCTCGGAATCTGTCGAGCGGGTCCGGCTTGAGCAGAAGGAATATCAATTCCTCTTCGCTGCGGACGAATCCTATACCTTCATGGATCAGGAAACCTATGAGCAGGTTCAGCTCAATGGCGACATCCTGGATGCCGAGCAGGCGCGTTTCCTGCAGGACGGCATGATTGTCCAGATCGAGTTCTATGACGAAGAAGCGCTTGGCGTCTCACTGCCCGAGCGGGTCACCCTGCAGATCGTGGAAGCCGACCCGGTGGTCAAGGGACAAACGGCGACCTCGTCCTACAAGCCAGCCATGCTCGAAAACGGCGTGCGCATTCTGGTTCCCCCGCACATCGAATCCGGCACCTCCGTCGTTGTCTCGACGGTCGATGCCACCTATGTCGAACGCGCCCGCGACTAAACCCGTATTTCAGCCCGGCGTATATAACCGGGATAGAAACAGAGCCTTATGCGCCCAGCAATCATCAACGTCATGGACAAGGCCGCGCGCCGCGCCGGTCGCGAACTCGTGCGTGACTTCGGAGAAGTCGAGCAGCTTCAGGTCTCGCGCAAGGGCGCAGCCGATTTTGTTTCGGCTGCCGACACCCGCTCCGAAGAGACCCTCCATTACGAGTTGATGAAGGCCCGGCCGAATTTCGGTTTTCTGGGTGAAGAAGGCGGCAAGCAGGAAGCAGGCGATGGTGTACATCGCTGGATTGTTGACCCGCTCGACGGAACCACAAACTTTCTGCATGGCCTGCCCCAATTCTCGATCTCGATTGCGCTCGAAGAGCGTGGTCAGATTGTTGCCGGAATCGTCTATGAACCCCTGAAAGACGAGCTCTACTGGGCCGAAAAGAACAACGGGGCCTATCTGCACGACCGTCGCTTGCGGGTTTCGGCACGCCAGCACCTCTCGGAATCGCTGATCGCAACGGGCATGCCGTTCCTCGGTCACGGTGACCCGGCGCGCTACATTCCAACGATGCAGGCGGTGATGGGCGAAGTCGCAGGTATACGCCGGCTCGGCTCGGCGGCCCTGGACCTGGCCTATGTCGCGGCGGGACGCTGCGATGGATTCTGGGAGTTTGGACTGAGTCTCTGGGATATTGCCGCAGGCGTCCTGATCGTGCGTGAGGCCGGTGGTTTTGTCACCGATCCGAAGGGGCGCGATACCGCCCTGCAGACCGGAGATGTGGTCGCCGGGAATGACCGGATTCACGAGAAGCTGCTCGCATGCATCAAATCTGCTGATCCCGGGCCACAAAACAGATAAAATACCGGTTAAGCGTTTGTCTTATAAGCGGTTGTCGGTTTCGGCACCGTTACGGTATGTTCGCGAGCGCAAATCGATCCCCATGATCGATGCGTTGGAATTTGAAGGGGTTGGGCGACATGATCCGGCGGCGACCGATCAGCACATTATCGACTTTGAACCGTATCAGCTTGGCAACAGCAGGCGTGATTGCCGCGCTCGGTATCGCGACACCTGCGACCGCACAGCAGAGCTATCTGGGCGTCGGCAACAACGTCACGATTGATCTGAGCGTGCTCGGCGGCGGTGGCAACACCGGACGCGGGCTTCCTCTCGGTCCCGGCGATCAGGTCATCTCGAACACCACGGGCGGCATCGTGCTGTTTCCCCCGTCACAGAGCCCCGTGTCGCGCCTGGAAGGCCCTTTGGCGAATCGTTCCTTCGCACTGAGCCCGCCAAGCCAGTCGACAACGGCACCACGCCTGACAGCCCCGAAAACTGTCACGCCCGCGCCAGTCGCTGCACCAACCTCACCGCCTGCCTCGCCGGCTCCGGCACCCGCCGCCCAGACGGCGAGCGCACCTCCGGCCCCGACAGTACCGGCACCGCCGACAGTCACCGCGCCACCGCCGCCAACCTCACCAGCGCAGGCCCCTGTCCAGTCAGCTGCCGCCACGCCGGCGGCACCGGCTGCAACAGATGTGAGCCTGCCCTCTGATGAAACGCGAATTCTGTTTGCGCCGGACTCAGCCGATCTCACGGATTCCGCCAAGGCCACGCTCGACAATCTTGCCGAAAGCCTGAACGCCAATGATGCCCTGCGAATCCAGTTGCAGGCCTTTGCGGGCGGCTCAGACGAAAGCGCACCGGAAGCACGCCGTCTTTCACTCAAGCGCGCCCTGAATGTCCGCGCGCATCTTGTAGACCGAAATGTGCCCAACACGCGCATGGATGTGCGCGCGCTTGGCATCAAATCCGATGGCGGTCCTGCAGACCGCGTAGACGCCGTCATCGTTCAGAGGTAACGAATCCGGGGCGCACCGCCCTAAATTCGTCACATAGTCCCGACAGTTTCCCCAATGTTCGGGGTTGCATCGGACACACCACTGGCCAAGGAAGAACCGGGCGTCATCGGCATGACACAGCTGCGCACCTACCTCACCCGAATGGCGATTTTCCTGGCTCTCGCCGTTATCGGCGTGGCTGTCCTGCACCAGCAATTGCTCGAAGCCTTTCTCGCCAATCCAGCCATCAATGGAATCATTCTGGTGGTCCTGCTGTTGGGGATCCTGTTCGTGTTCCGGCAGGTCCTGACGTTGCGGAGCGAGGTCGAATGGCTTCAGGCCTATCGCCGTCAGGAACATGGCGCACCGGTATCGCAACCACCCCGGATGCTCGCCCCCATGGCCGCCATGATCGGCGACCGGGCCGGCCAACTCCGCCTCAACACCACATCCATGCGCTCCATCCTGGACGGGATCAGTGCCCGGCTCGATGAATCGCGGG
Source organism: Alphaproteobacteria bacterium (assembly GCA_030831135.1). Lineage (GTDB taxonomy): Bacteria > Pseudomonadota > Alphaproteobacteria > UBA6615 > UBA6615 > JABJAG01. The sequence goes on along the minus strand of JAURLR010000367.1, from coordinate 4,770 downwards.
ATATCTCGCGCTATCTGATCGGCCTGCTGATCTTCCTCGGATTGCTGGGGACGTTCTGGGGCCTGCTCCAGACCGTGAGCGCCGTGGCCAACGTGATCGCCGGGCTGCAAGTGGGCGGCGGAGATACCGTCCAGATTTTCAACGACCTCAAAACCGGGCTTGAAGCGCCATTGTCCGGCATGGGGACAGCCTTCAGTTCATCGCTCTTCGGCCTCGCAGGATCGCTTCTGCTTGGCTTTCTGGACCTCCAGGCCGGGGCGGCACAGAACCGCTTCTACAACGATCTGGAAGACTGGCTGAGCAGTTCCACGCGTGTGTCGAGCAGCAGTGCCATCTCCATCGGCGATGGTGACCAGTCGGTGCCCGCCTATATTCAGGCGCTGCTCGAAACGACGGCGGATTCCCTCGACAATCTGCAGCGCACGGTCGCGCGCGCTGAAGCTGCGCGCACCCAGAGCTATCACGGCCTGAGCACGCTAACCGACCGCATGACGACGATGACCGACCAGATGCGAACCGAGCAGGAGTTGATGGTCCGTCTGGCCGAGAACCAGATCGAGTTGCGCCCGATCCTGCAGCGCCTCGCTGAGAAAACCGGCTCGGGCGGTATGGACGAGGCCACCCGCGGTCATATCCGAAATCTCGATACGCATATGTCCCGAATGCTCGAAGAGGCCGCTCTCGGCCGGACCGAAATCGTTCAGGAATTGCGGGCTGAAATTCGTCTGCTGGCGCGCACCATCGCGGCGCTCGCCGAAGAAGACTCTCGCTAACGGGCGCGCCCAGTGCCCGGCTCATCCTCACGACGGCGCCAAGGCGGTGCCAATTACTGGCCCGGCTTTGTCGATGCGCTGGCCGCGCTTCTTGTGGTCGTGGTTTTCCTCATCATGGTCTTCGCGCTCGCACAGGCCTTTCTGTCCGATGCACTCTCGGGACGTGATGAAGCACTGGGGAAACTGACCCGCCAGATCGACGAACTGGCGCGTATGGTCGATCTCGAACGCTCTGCCAATACCGAGTTGCGGCTTTCGGTCACGCAACTCTCGGCCCAGCTCCAGAGTTCGATCTCCGAGCGCGATGCGCTGGTTGGGCGCCTGACGCGCGCCGAGGACGAACTCAAGACCATTCGCGAAGCCAATGCCGAGGAACTCGAAGCCTTGCGCGAGCAGGTTTCCGTCAGCCGTGAAACCATCGAACTCCAGCTCCGCGACCTCGCCCGTCTGGAGCGCGACATCGAAGCACTGCGCGAGGTCCGCGACACCCTCGAGGCCGAGATCGCAGCCGTAACCGGCGAACTGGGCGAAGTCCGGGACCTGTCCAAGGAACTCGAGGCTAGACTCGCCGATTCCGAAGAGCGGACAGCGCTTGCCCAGAAAGAAATCGACGCACGCGACATCCGCCTCAGCGAACTTCTGACCCGCGCGGAGACCGCAGAGACGTCCTTCAGCGAAGAACGCGAACTGTCCCAGAAGGCGCAGGATCAGGTCGCCCTTCTCAACCAGCAGCTTGCGGCACTGCGCAACCAGATGGCCGCGCTGAACGAAGCCCTGGAGGCGTCCGAGGCCAAGAATGCCGACAAGGACATACAGATCGTCAATCTCGGCGAACGCCTCAACCAGGCGCTCGCCACCAAGGTGCAGGAGCTTGCCCGCTACCGGTCGGAATTCTTCGGCCGCCTGCGCGAAGTGCTCGGCGAGCGCAACGACATCCGGATTGTGGGTGATCGGTTCGTGTTCCAGTCCGAAGTGCTTTTTGAATCCGGCGAAGCGGTACTCAACCCTCTGGGCGAGACACAGCTGGCGCAACTGGCTGGCACCCTCAAACAGATCGCCAGCGAAATTCCCGACGACATTGACTGGATCCTGCGGGTCGACGGGCATACTGACGAACGCCCGATCAGCACCTTCCAGTTCCCATCCAACTGGGAGCTGTCATCTGCACGGGCCATTTCGGTGGTGAAATTTCTTGTCGGTCAGGGCATTCCGCCCGAGAAACTGGTTGCCGCCGGGTTCGGGCAGTTCCAGCCGATCGACTCCGGGCGTGATGAGATCGCCTATCTGCGCAACCGGCGGATCGAGTTCAAGCTCGACCAGCGGTGACCCGCCGCTATAGCGCAGCCCCACCCGATTGGTTGAGGTCAAACTGCAGCTCGGCCAGGCGTGCATAAAGCCCGCCTTGCGTGACCAGCGCATCATGGGTGCCTTCGGCAACAATGCGTCCCTCTTCCAGCACCACGATCCTGTCTGCCGCCATCACGGTGGCAAGGCGGTGGGCGATGACCAGCGTCGTGCGGTCCTGCATCAGACCGGCGAGCGCGGTCTGCACCGCACGTTCGGATTCGGCATCCAGCGCGCTTGTGGCCTCATCCAGAATGAGGACTTTCGGATCCCGCAGGATGGCGCGCGCAATCGCGATGCGCTGGCGCTGCCCGCCCGACAGGCGCACGCCCTTCTCACCCAGAAAGGTGTTGAAACCTTCCGGCAGGGCATCGAGAAAACCCGACGCCGAAGCCGCTTCGGCTGCCGCACGCACCTCGTCATCCGTGGCATCCGGCCGGCCATAGCGGATATTTTCCCAGGCATCCGCAGAGAACACCACAGGCTCCTGGGGCACCAGTCCGATATGCGCGCGCAGATCACCGGGCTCGAGCTCCCGCAGGTCGATCCCGTCCAGGGTCAGGCGACCCTGGCTTGGGTCATAGAACCGCAGCAGAAGCTGGAACACGGTTGTCTTGCCCGCACCGGACGGCCCCACAAGGGCCACCGTCTCACCCGGCGCAACCTTGAGCGTGAAATCATGCAGCGCGGGGTGCTCGGGACGTGAGGGATAGCGGAAGGTCACATTCTCCATCGTGACACGCCCGTCGAGAACCGCCGGCAAGGACACAGGTGCAGCCGGGGGGAGGATGTTGGGCTGCATGTCCATCAGTTCGAACAGGCGCTCAACGGCACCCGCAGCGTGCTGCAGGCTGCCGATCACCTCGGAAATCGCGCCAACCGAACTGGCCACGACAATTGCATAGAAAATGAAGGCCGAGAGGTCACCCGCGCTGATTCCGCCCGAGATCACCTCGCGGCCCCCCATCCAGAGGATGACGCCGATCGCTCCGAAGACCAGCAGGATCACCACGGCAGTCAGGGCCGCCCGGGCCCGGATACGCTGGACGGAGGTCCGAAACATATCTTCGGCCCGGTCGGCAAAACGGCTCCGGTCAACCGCTTCGTGATTGAAGGCCTGAACCGTACGGATATTGGCAATCGACTCGTCGAGATAGGACCCGACATCGGCCAGGCGGTCCTGGCTCTCACGGCTCAGCCGGCGCACCTTGCGACCGAAAAACAGGATCGGCACCAGCACAACAGGAACCACGAGCAGAACCAGCAAGGTCAGCTTCGGGCTGGTCACGGCCAGCATCACCAACCCGCCGATCACCAGCAGCACATTCCGCAGCGCCATCGATGCCGAGGTGCCGACGACCGTCTGAATCAGGGTCGTATCGGCGGTCAGCCGTGACATCACCTCACCAACACGCATCGTCTCATAGAAGGCCGGGTCGAGCCGCAATGTGTGATCGAAAACCGCCTTGCGGATATCGGCCACCACACGCTCACCAAGCCAGGACACGAAATAGAACCGGGCATAGGTGGCACCCGCCAGAACCACAACGATGATCAACAACGCGATCAGGGCCTGATTGAGGAGATCAATATTGCCGGCCGCAAAACCTTCATCGACCAGTCGACGAACCCCCTGACCGATGGTCAGGACCGTGCCCGCCGCAACCGTCAGTGCCAGAAAGGCACCAACCACCGCCAGGCGATAGGGTTTGAGGAAACGCCCAAGCCGCCGCAACTCGCCAATCTTGCGTTTGGGCGGAAGGGTCTCGTCGCCCTCTGCGGGCAGATCAATTTTGCGTTTGCGGGCCATAGTTGATCCACGGTTTAGCAGGCCCGCGCAGAAGCGCCAACTGGCGCGTGCTCTGGGGCGCACATGCGTCAAAAATGCCTCAGTTGATGCCCTTGCGGTCTCCCCGGGCCTTGGCTATAACCCTCGACTTCCGAGACTGGAGTTAAAGCGATGAAAAAAGACATTCATCCCGAGTACCACGAGATCACCGTTTTGATGACGGACGGCACCGAATACAAGACCCGCTCCACCTATGGTGAGCCGGGCGACACGCTGCGCCTCGACATCGATCCGAAGACCCATCCCGCCTATACCGGTCAGCATCGCCTGATCGATACCGGTGGCCAGGTCGCCAAGTTCAACAAGCGTTACGAGGGCATGGGCATCAAATAGCCCCACTCCCGAACGAAGCTTTCAACGGGCGTCGCATCTGCGGCGCCCGTTTTGATTCCGGCATGGCTCGACGTTTTGCCATGCAAAATTCTCATGGCAAAACCGACGCAACCTCTTGAAACCGAGGAGACAATTCCCATGTGAGGATCATCGCGAGGAATGCCGTTATCGGGTTCCATATCGCGCTCACCCGGCAAATCCCGGCCAATATGGCGGGATGTGCCGATGTCACAGTTGCTCTAGAGGAGAACAAGTGAATGCGTACCTACAATCTTGATTTGACCCCCCTGTTCCGCTCCACCGTCGGTTTTGACCGTATGGGCCGGTTGCTCGACACCGCCTCGAACACCGAGGCACCGTCCTATCCGCCCTACAACATCGAGAAGGTCGCCGATGACCAGTATCGGGTGACCATGGCGGTTGCCGGGTTCAACGCGGATGATCTCGACATTACCCAGAACAACAACACGC
>JAURLR010000366.1 GCA_030831135.1 Alphaproteobacteria bacterium | reverse complement strand
CAGCGCCATCGCCATCGCCGTTATCAGTCAGCACTGACCAGATCAGCGCTATCCAGACCCTGTTGAACCAGCTGGGGTTTGATCCCGGCCCGGCGGACGGTGCCATCGGAGACCAGACCCGCAACGCCATACGAAACTACCAGCGTGAACTCGGCCTCCCGATCGACGGGGAACCAACCACGCGCCTTCTGGCGCATCTGCGGCAGATCGCGGGCGCCCGCTAGAGCAGAAGACACTTTGGTCTAGGAGACGGACGCCGTTCGGGTCGGGCACACCCACCAGTCCGGGTGTGCCTGGAAGATACGATCCGCCGCGTCCTGGCACATCGCCGCATTCGGGAAAATTGCAAAACAGGTCGCGCCACTGCCGCTCATCCGCGCGAGCTCGCAGCCCTGGGCCTGTTCGAGTGCGCCTAGCACCACACCGACCGCTGGACATAATTGCAAAGCGGGAGGTGTTAGGTCATTGCGGCTGGTCCGCAGGGTTTGCAAAAAAACAGACCGGTCACCGGACTGGAATGTTCCACAAAGCCTCTCTGTGCGCCGCCCCGGACCCTCAAGCGCGCCAAACACGGCAGCCGTCGACAAGGCCTCATTCGGATTGACGAGCAGGATGTGTAATTCCGGTTCGTGAGAAATGGGCGTCAGTTTGTCCCCGACACCGGTGACGAACGCCGGGCGGCCATACAAACACATGGGCACATCGGCCCCAAGGCTTGCCGCAATCTCGATCACGCGCGGATCATGCCGGTCCACGCCCCACAGGCGGCACAAGCCCCGCAGCACCGCAGCGGAATCAGATGAGCCACCGCCGATCCCGGCGGCAACCGGGATATTCTTTTCCAGCGATATCCTGACACCCTGGCCGTTCCCGAAGCTTTCCGACATTCGTGTCGCCGCGCGCAACGACAGATCATCGCGGGGATCATCGGGCAGGTCGCCTGCGAATGGCCCGGTCCGGACGAGGCCAGGATCCGCCGACGGGCTCAAACGCACCCGATCACCAAATGCGGTGAACACGACCAGACTTTCAAGGTCATGCAATCCGTCATCACGGCGATGGTTGATATGCAGGAGCAGGTTGACCTTCGCTGGCGCTCGCTCTTCCAACGGTGTCCCGTCATTGCGATCCGACATCGGACAAGACGACTCTAGATATCGCGATTCTTGCCGGGCGGCAGCGGGGTCGGTTCCTTCTTGCCGTCGAGCTTCAGCCGGATTTCAGCTTCCACATCAGCGTCCGGCTCCAGAGACAGCGCACGGATCCACTGGAAGCGGGCCTCGTTCTTGCGGCCCACAATCCAATAGGCATCCCCCAGATGTTCATTGATCACCGGATCCCCCGGTTCCAGCGCCACGGCACGCTCAAGGTAACCAACCGCAGCGTCATAATCGCCCAGACGGTAAAGCACCCAGCCAAGGGAATCGGTGATGTAACCGTCCTCGGGACGCTTGGCGACCGCCGTTTCGATCATGGCTTTCGCCCGCTCGAGCTGTACACCCTGCTCAACCCAGCTATAGCCGAGATAGTTCAGCACGAGCGGCTGGTCGGGTTCGAGTTCGAGGGCCTTCAGGAAATCCTGTTCCGCGCGATCCCATTTCTTGCCGCGCTCCAGCGCGATGCCGCGCGTGTAATGGAACTGCCAGTCTGCCGCGCCGTCCAACCTTTCAAAGGCCCGATCATAGGCTTCGATGGCTTCGGGATAACGCTCTTCGATCCGCAGGACATCCGCCAGCGCCCGGATGGCGTCGGCCCGATCGGTGCGCTCATCGGCCATCAGGCGCAAGATCGCGATGGCCTCTTCGCTGGCATCCTGTGCGTGAAGCGCATCGGCAATACTCAGCCGCGCGTACCAGTGATACGGCGTGCATGCATCGATCTGCCGGTAGACATCAACGGCCAGATCGCCACGCGACCGCTGCTCGAGCAATTGCCCCAAAGAGAAAAGGGCTGTGGGGTTGTCAGGATCAAGTGCCAGCGACATACGCAGGAACATCAAGGCTTCGGTATTCAGGCGCTCGCGATTCAAAAGCCCGGAAATGTTCCGGAACACTTCTGCTGCACCTTGCTGCACTGTCGCAACCCCCCGAACCGGATCCCTTGTGCCGGCAACGACGGCCTGCCCTGATTCGATCAGCAGTGTTTCTGGATTTTGGCTGGCGAAGCGTTGCACCAGCTCACGTGCCTGTGCCGCATCCCCCTGACGCATCAGGAAACGCGCATAGGAATCGACGAGTTGAAGCGAGGGCCGTTCACCCGATTTTTCCAGAGCAAAATCAAAGGCAGCCTGCGCCCGCCCGATATCGCCGCCGATATCTGCGATAAGTGCCTGATGCAACCCCGCGATCGCGCCAAGCCCCTGTTCGCCTGCCATAGATTCCAGCTCGACCACCGCATCGCCGGTGCGTTCCTGCCCCGCAAGCGCCCAGGCCTTGAGCAGCGGCACGAGTATTCCGTTGACGCCGGCAACGGTGACATTTCCGGCATGGCCGAAGGCGCCCTCAAACCGCTCGTTCCGCATGTCATCGACATAAAGCGTGTAGGTCGCAAGCGGATCGCCGGGATTTGATTCCAGAACCCCGGTGGCAAGTTCGGCAGCCTTTCCAAGCCGGCCCGCACTCACCATCAGCAGTTGCGCACGTCGGCGCACACTGGCGGAGTCGGGAACATCGGCAATAATCAGAGCGGTCAGGTCTGCCGCGACCACAAGGTCTCCGACAATCTCGGCGTGGCGTGCGGCAAGAAAGCGCCCCGCCGTGGTCGAACCGCGAACAAGTGCCGGCCCAATCGTATCCACCTGCAGCCCTGGCAGCCCGTCCGTAACCGATGATGCCGCCTGTCCCGTCACGGCAAATCCCGGGACCAGAACGGAACCAGCAATCACCGCGGCACGCAATATCATCGTCAGGTTGGTCATGGCTCGCATTCGTTTTCTTCTGGGTTCCGGACCTCCAATCTAACGATCCCGGCACGGCACGACCCT